>JBIIKT010000206.1:0-2871 GCA_044233055.1 Microbacteriaceae bacterium | reverse complement strand
GAACACCACGACGGAAACAATCCGGCACGCTCGCGTAACCGAACGCGGCGACGCGGGCCAGGCCTCGCTTCGTCTTAGATCACGAGCCCTAAACCGCACCACTCACCTGAGCCGGATACCGGGGCTCGTTGCCCGTGGCCTGCTCAATGATGCGCGCGAGCATCTCCGGCTCCGTTGTGTGTTCACCGGGACGATTCTCTTTGTTGTCGCCGTGGTAGTCGCTCGATCCCGTGACAATGAGGTCGTAGTCGCGGGCGTACTCGTGCAGACGCTCGAGTCCTTCGGGATTTTGGAAGTTTTCGCGGTGGTCAAGTTCGAAGCCCGCCAGACCCGCCTCGAGAAGAATCTCGAGATTCTTGAGGGGCATCACGCCACCGGATCTCCCCACGGGGTGAGCGATGAGGGGCACACCGCCCGCACCACGCACAAGCCGAATCACGTCGAGAATGTTTCCCCGATTCGTCTTGGGTATGTAGTACCGACTCGACGAGCTCAAAATCTCGGCGAAGGCGTGATCCACGGTCGGCACGTATCCGTTCTTGACCAGAACGCCCGCAATGTGAGGACGCTGCGGGGGTGCACCATTTGCCTCGGCGAGAACATCGCCAAAGTCGATATCAAAGTCTTCTTGTAAGCGCTCCACAATCTGGCGAATTCGCGACTCGCTTCCGCCGGTGACCTCCAGCATGGCGCTGGCCATCTGGGGTTCGAGTGGGTCGAAAAGATAGGCCAGCAGGTGCATGCCGCCCACGCCGGGACCCCCGGTGGTGGACAGTTCGGCGCCCGGAATGAACGTCATGCCCAACGCGAGACACTCCGCCTCCGCCTCGGCCCATCCGTCAACCATGTCGTGGTCGGTGAGTGCCATGGTTCGCACCCCGTGCGCATGAGCCTCGCGAACAACACCCGCGGGAGAATCCGTGCCGTCCGACCTGTTGCTGTGCATGTGCAGGTCTATCGGGGATTGCGCACGAAAAAAGGACTCCATAATGCCATGCTAGTGACGATGTTTTCACGCCTGCTCGCCTTCGTTGTCTCGCTCGCGAGCATGGCCCTGGTTGTCATCGCATTTTGGCCACAGCTGCTGGGCTGGCAACGATTGAGCCCGTGGTTGTTCCTGGTGGCGCCAAGAGGGCTCGCGCTGGGTGTGGCCGTTCTCGCGCTCGTTGTGTTGGTCATTCTGGGTCGGCACAGCCGCCCGCTGCGACGAGTGTTGATGGCCGCCGGATCGTGGCTTCTCGTGTTTGCCGTTGCCACAGGTGTGTTGCTCTCCTTCCGAGGCCTGGGCACGCCAATGCCGCCAGCTCCCGCCGCCACCGACACCTCCACCGTGCGTGTCCTCACGTGGAACACGATGGGTGACGCGCCCGCCCCGGCGGCGATTGCCCAAGTGGCCCTCGAATCGGGCGCACAGATCATTTCTCTGCCCGAGACAACAGCGGCCACCGCTCAGGATGTCACGCGTATTCTGCGCCAGGCCGGAATCGACATGCAGGCCCTGACCGTTGCCTATAACCAGATTTATAAGGCTCACTCAACGTCTGTCCTGATTGAACGAAGTCTCGGCACGTATCGCGTGCAGGAGGGCGTTGGGCAAACATCGGTGTCACCTACCATTGTGGCCGTCTCGTCCGACGGCGGCCCCACCATCGTGGCGGCGCACGTGGTTGCTCCCTCTCCCGTGACCATGCCGAAGTGGCGAGCTGACCTCGAGATTCTCGCTGCGCTGTGTCAAGAACCCAACGTCGTTCTCGCCGGCGACCTCAACGCCACGGTCGACAACATGCAGGGTCTGGGCGCCAAGAACCTCGGAAACTGCGTGGATGCTGCACTTGCCACCGGCGGCGCCGCCCTCGGCACGTGGCCCGCGTGGCTGCCCGCCCTCGCCGGAACACCCATCGATCACGTTATGGCCACGCCCGAATGGCGCTTCACGGGATCGACCGTGCTGACGAACGTTGACGGTGCGGGCAGTGATCACCGACCGGTCCTGGCTCAGCTCACTCGAGTGGGATAACCGCGCTCGACAAAGAATGTGGTTTCCGGCGTGGAACAAAGCCGCGACGACCTGAAAGACTGAGGAGTATGGCAGACAACGAGAACCGGTCGACTACGCCCGAGTCAGACGCGTTCCGCCAGCACATCAGCACCGGCTGGGCCGAGCGCGTCGACGCCCCCGCGACTCTGAGGGACGGCGCCCGGGCTGCGGCCGCTCGCCGCGCCCTCCTTGCCGCGGAGTTCGCCGGACTTCGACTCGTCGTGCCCGCGGGTCAGGCAAAACAGCGCAGTAACGACACCGACTACCTGTTTCGCGCGCACTCCGACTTTGCCTACCTCACCGGCTGGGGCAGCGACAGTGAGCCGGGCGCCGTGCTGGTTCTCGAACCCGTCGGCGGCAGCCACGAACCAACCCTGTACTTTCGCGAACCCGCCGGACGTGATCAAGAAGAGTTCTACGCCAACCCTGCCATCGGTGAGTTCTGGGTAGGACCGCGGCCATCGGCCAGCACGGTTGCGGGAGAACTCGGACTGGCAACGGCCCACATCGACACGCTCGTGGACGCACTCACGACCGGAGTCCCCACGGCGGTCATTCGCGAGGCCGACGACCACGTGACCGCGCTCGTTGACGCACTCGAACGATCGAGCGACGACGACGCAAAAGACACCGAGCTGGCGCGCGCGCTCTCGGAGATGCGACTCATCAAAGATGCTTATGAGATCGACCAGATGCGACGGGCCGTGGTGGCCACTCACCTCGGGTTCTCCGACATCGCGCGCGTTCTGCCGACCATCGGTGGCCAAACGCGCGGTGAGCGCATCATCGAGGGCGCCTTCGCCATGCGCGCCCGCCTCGAAGGAAACGGCCTC
>JBIIKT010000205.1:0-2880 GCA_044233055.1 Microbacteriaceae bacterium | reverse complement strand
TGCCACCTTGCTGCCGTCCGGACTGAGCGCCACATCCGTCGGTTCAGGCCCGTTAAGCTCGGGGGGATTCGTGATAACTCCCGTGGTGAGGTCAACGATATTGACCTGTTCACCCGAAGCGTCGGTAACGATGGCGCGCTTACCATCGGGCAAAATCGCGACATTGGCGTTGCCGTAGTCCGTGCCGGGAAGAGGCCACGACGCGATGTTGGTCAGCGTGGCGCCCGTGGTGTAGCCGATGAGTTCGTTGCTTGTCGTCGCGAGAATCCACGCTTGTGCGCCATCGGGCGTGACAGCAATGCGGGTGGGGTCAACTCCCGCGCTCACCGATCGGGGCTCAGAAATAGCCGCAGTAGCCGGTGCGGCCGTGCCCAGCAAGAGACCGGATGCGACCACAAGGCCGAGAACACTGGCAACAATTCGCATGACAATTAGTTTATCGTTGCGCGAACGCGGTCTGGTAGATGCATGCACTGGCCGCGGTGGCCAGGTTCATCGACTCGGTGGAGCGGGCGGGCCGATAGTGCGACTGCGACCACGAAACTCGGCTACCGCCGTATCCGTCTCGTCGCGCACCGTGACGTCATAAATTCCGCTCCGGCCGGAGCGCGACCGCACGGATGCGCTGGCAACCAGACGCTGCCCGAGCTTGACGGGCCGCAGAAAGGTGATGTCGGCCCCCGCGGCGAGGGTCACCGCCGAGGAATCGTTACATGCGAAGGCGAACGCGGTGTCGGCCAACGCAAAGATAAGCCCGCCGTGCATGATGCCAAAGCCGTTCAACATGTCTTCTCGAACCAGCATGGTGGCGACCGCGTGTCCGCTCTCACGCTCAACAATCGTGATCCCGAGGGCAGCCGATGCCGCGTCTCGCTCGAACATGTCTCCGTCGGTCATCGCGCGGCGCTGCCAAACACCGGCGTGCGCTTTTCTTGGAAAGCAGCAAATCCCTCGTGGTAGTCCTCGGTTTCGCAGAGAGCGCCCTGTGCCACGTTCTCGTGATCAACGGAAGCCCACAGGCCAAGGCGTTCGTCGCGCAGTTCTCGAACGAGAGCCTTGCTGGCGCGAAACGCTTCGATGGCTCCGGTTGACGCGCGAACCACGCGCTCCCGAGCGAAGTCGAGCAAGTCTGCCTCCGGCACAGCCCTGCTGAACAACCCGGCCGCAACGGCCTCGGCGCCGCTCATCAGCTCGGCGGTGTAGATCAGGTCGAGCGTGCGGTGCGCTCCGAGTCGCTCGAAGAACAGTGCGTGACCGCCCGAGTCGAGCGTTGCGCCCAGGTTGGCAAAGGGTGAACCAATCTTTGCGTTCTCGGCCACATAGACGACATCGCACGCGATGAGTAGCCCCAGGCCGACTCCCAAACATGCTCCCGTCGCTGCCGCAAACGTGGGAGCCGGAAAATCGGCGATCTGGCGAAGAAGCGGCGTCACACGATGCGCGAGATAAGCCGTCGCGTCATCTGTTGCCGGAACCACGTTGCTGATGTCACGGCCCGCGCAGAACGCCCTCCCCTCACCCCGCAGTAGCACAGCGCCGACGCGCGCTTCTTGCGCCGCGGTGAATGCCAACCCTAGGTCGGCGAGGTCTGTCTCGTTAACCGAATTGAGACGTTCGGGCGCATTGAGCACAATCTCGGCAACACTGCCGGTGATGGTGAGGTCGATCGACATGAGTTCTCCTAAGAGTCGTAGTTGATTTCGACGAACTCGCTCGTCGGAATGGACTGACAGGTGAGCACGTAGCCGCGCTCGAGTTCATCGGGTTCGAGCGCGTAGTTCTCGACCATGTTCACGGTGCCCGAGACCACGGTTGCCCGGCAGGTTCCGCACACCCCACCGGCGCAGGCGAATGGCACGTCAGGTCGCACTCTGAGCGCCGCGTTGAGAATGCTCTCGTTGCTGTGCACGGGTGTCGTGACTGTTGCCGAGGTTCCGTCTAGTCGGAAGGTAATCGTGTGCACGTCTTGACCCGCTTGAACCACTATCGGTCGGCCAGACTGGCCTCCGAGACCCTCGGGCCGCCCGGTGGTGAACAGTTCGTACCTAACGTCGTCTGCCGCCACGCCGTGCTCAGCGAGGGTGTCACGAACCATCTGTACGAGGTCGAAGGGTCCGCAGATGAACCACTCGTTGACGTCGGTTGGCGAGATGAGTTGCTGCAGTATCTCGTTGATTTTTTGCTCGTCCAGGCGACCCGAAAGCAACTCGGAGCTTCGCGTCTCTCGCGTGAGCACGTGATACAGCGCAAGCCTGGTGGGGTACCGGTCTTTGAGATCGGCGAGCTCGTCGACAAACATCGTCTCCATCGCGGTGCGATTGGAATACACGAGCGAAAAACGATTGCGGGGATCAGCGGCAAGGGCACTCTCGATGAGCGCGATGACCGGAGTGATTCCCGAACCAGCGGCAATCGCAACGTAGTGCGCGGCGGTCTGCAAACGCTGGGATACAAACGCGCCCTCGGGCATCATGACGGACAGTTGCATTCCAGGTTTTAGATTCTTGATTGCCCAGGTGGAGAACAGCCCACCGAGGTCGCGCTTGATGCCCACCTTGAGCTCGCCGGCCACGGGCGCTTGGCATATCGAATAGCTGCGGCGCACGTCTTCGCCCTCCACCGTGGCGCGCAACGCGATGTACTGACCCGGGGAATAGCTGTAGTCGTCAACAAGGTTTTCCGGGACGGTAAAGCTCACTTCGATGGCGTCGTCGGTAAGCGTTCTGACCTGAGAGATGGTGAGGTCATTGAATCGAGCGCGGCGCCGGGTAGTCGAGGCAGCCATCAGTGTTCCTTGAAATAGTCGAAGGGCTCCTGGCAGCGCCGGCACACGTAAAGCGCCTTGCACGACGTGGACCCGAAGCGGGATGACTCCCGGGT
>JBIIKT010000012.1:0-10182 GCA_044233055.1 Microbacteriaceae bacterium | reverse complement strand
GACGCCCGCAAGTTTGTGAAGCAGCTTGGGGGTCGCCGATTTCATGCGCGTGCCCGCTCCCGCGGCCAGCACAATGATGGCGAGATTCGCATCGGCCATGATGGTGCTCCTTCAGCTGGGCAAGTGTGGGTGCTCGAACTCGAGCGCTCCGCCTCCAGGATTCGAACCTAGACTTAACAGCTCCAAAGGCTGTCGTGCTGCCATTACACCAAGGCGGACCGGCGCGAGTTTTGCGCTCGTACCGGTGTCAAGTCTGCCAGAAGTTCGCCCTGCATAATGGGGACATGGCGAGCAACAGCGATGAAGTGGCCCGAATTGTCGAGGCGTGGCAGCGCGAACGCCCAGATCTCGACTTTTCGCCCCTCGAGGTGTTGTCGCGTGTCGGCCGTCTGGCCAGGCTCCTGGATCGTGCTCGCCGGCAGGCGTTCACCCGGTCAGAGCTCGAGGGCTGGGAGTTCGACGTTTTGGCTGCCCTGCGTCGCGCCGGCGCCCCCTATCACCTCAGCCCCAAGCAGTTGCTGCAACAGACCCTCGTCTCGAGTGGCACCATGACCAACCGTATTGATCGCTTGGTGACGCGCGGTCTGGTTATTCGGCGTGAGGATCCCAATGACGGTCGCGGGGTTTTGGTGGAGATGACCACGGGCGGACTCACGCGCGTGGACGCCGCCATCACACGACTGGTCGATGCCGAGGCAGCAATGTTGGGTCCGCTCACGCGCGCCGATCAAAAGCGTCTCGCCGATGCCCTCAAACGCTTGAGCCTGCACATGGACGAGGGCGGCGAGTAGTACCCGCCACCCTCGTGACCATGTAGCGCAAGCAACCTACTTGGCGAGGGCGAATCCGCGGTAGCCGTCGGCGGCCACCTCGTCACAGGCGGCACGGAACGGTCCCACACCCATCAGAGCGGGGAGCACCACGTGCGCCTTACCGGCCACGTTGTCGCCCATGTACCACGAGTGGCTGTTTCGGTGAACCGTGATCTGGCGAATCTCGTTGTTCATGGCGACCCAGGCGTCCTGCGCCTCCTGCGTTGCCTCCATGCGTACAAAGCCCTGTGCCGTGAGGTAGGCAATGCAGTCGGTGATCCACTGCACGTGCTGTTCAATCGAAACCATCACGTTCGAGAGCACCGAGGGTGACTGGGGTCCGGTCACGATGAACAGGTTGGGGAAGCCCACCGACATCGTGCCCATGTAGGTCTTGGCACCCTCGCTCCACACGTCACGCAGGTTGGCGCTGTTCTCACCGATCACGTCCATGTTCTTGAACGTTCCCGTGAAGGCGTCGTAACCCGTGGCGTAAACGATGACGTCGACCTCGTAGTCGGCGGCCTCGGTGGAAAAACCGGTCGGCGTGATGGTCTTCATCGGGCTTTCGAGAAGATCAACGAGGTGCACGTTGGGTTGGTTGTAGATCTCGTAGTAGCCCATGTCGAGACAGGTACGGCGGGTTCCGAACGGGTAGCTCTTCGGAATCAACTTCTCGGCAGTGGCCGGGTCTTTCACGCGCTCGCGCAGTTTGGCGCCCAAGAAGTCCGAAATCGTCTTGTTGGCTTCGTCCACCACGAGCACGTCGGTGTACGAACCGAAGAACGTAAACGGAGACATGTTGTCGTAGATGTTTTGGAAGTACGCGGTGCGCTCGGCATCGGAGTCCTCAAGGGCGCTCTTGCCGGCACCCGGTAGGCCGAGTCCGTCCATCGAGTGCTTCTTGCGCTCACGCTCGGCCGGATAGTTGGCCTTCACCTCCGCGAGGTAATCCGGGCTCAATGGGTGGTTGTTCGCCGGGACGCTCCAACTGGGCGTGCGCTGCAAGACGAAGAGCTCCTTGGCCGACTTGGCGATGTGCGTCGACAGCTGAATTCCCGTGGAGCCCGTGCCAATTACGGCAACCCGCTTGCCAGAGAAATCCACCGGCGTGGTGGGCCACTCAGAGGCGCTGAGCGTCGTGCCCGCGAACGATTCAGCTCCGGGAACGTCGATCGGCTTGGGCGAAGAGAGCGCACCGGTGGCCATGACAACCCAGCGAGCGACGTAGCTGTCGCCGTTCGCGGTGGTGACCGTCCACTGGTCGGCGGCCCCGTTGAAGACGGCACCCGTCACCTCAGTGTTGAAGGCAAACTGGCCCCGAATGTCGAAGCGGTCGGCTACGTGCTGGGCGTACTTGAGAATCTCGGGCTGCGACGCAAAGCGTTCCGTCCAGTTCCACTCCTGCTGAAGGTCGTTGTCCCACGAGTAGGAGTACTCCACGCTCTCCACGTCACAGTGCAGACCGGGGTAGCGGTTCCAGTACCAGGTGCCGCCCACGTCGGGAGCCTTCTCGAGACCCTGAACGTTCAGACCCTGCTTGCGCAGGTTATGAACGGCCATGAGGCCAGCAAAGCCGGCGCCGACGACGACAACGTCAACGTTCTTGGACACGCGCGCCTACCTTCCCAGGCGAGCGGACACCCAGGTGCCCACTTCGGCAATCATGTCGCGACCCTCGCTGAGCATGAAGCTAAACAGCGACCAGTCGTGGGGCATCTCGGGCCACACGTGCAGCGTGACGTCGACCTTGGCCTCGCCGGCAATAGCGGCCAGACGCGTGGAGTCGGCAAGCAGGATCTCCTCCGAGCCCACCTCGATGAGCATCGGGGCAATTCCCGCATAGTCACCAAACAGGGGCGAGGCGAGCGGGTCGGTTGCCTTGGTCGAACCCAGGTACTGATCTGCGCCAGCCTGCAGACCCACCTGCGACAGAGAGTTGTCGACATCCTTCTTGGTCGTCATGGTTGCACCGCTGTGCGTGAGGTCGGCCCACGGCGAGAGGAGAACCGCTGCGGCGGGCTGCGCCTTACCTGCAGCCTTGAGCTTGAGCAGCAGGGAAAGAGCGAGGCCGCCACCTGCGGAATCGCCGGCCACAACGATGTTGTCGGCCGTGTAACCGTCGGCGAGGAGGCCCTCGTAGGCGGCGTGACAGTCGTCGAGCGCGGCCGGGAACTGGTGCTCCGGAGCCAGGCGATAGTCGATCGAGAACATGTTGACACCGGAAGCCTGAGCCAGGTTGCCCGAGAGACCCCGATAACCAAACGTGTTACCCACGAGCATGGCGCCGCCGTGGATGTAGAGCATGACGTTGGCGCTCTTCTTCGGAGCATCAAGCCAGAGACCGCTGACGCCGCCGATGGTCTTCTCCACGAAGGTGTAAGACTCGTCAACCGGGAAGGTAGCAATCATGCCATCGAACATGGCGCGCACTTCTTGAGCGTTGGTCGAGAAATCGATGGGCGCGGCAGCGAGCATTCCGCGCAGCTGGGCCAATTCGTCTGACGTCATCGTCGGGTCCTTTCACGGGGTGGGTAAGAGAGTCGTGTAACCGACTGTAGAACCATCGTCGTTTATCCCGCGGTCGGGGCATTAGCCCCGGCGCGCACTCCATGCGCTTTTTCTTGCACGCGTGAGCGAGCTACCGACCGAGATTTCCCGACGTGTTTCGCCAATCGGTGGGCGTCATGCCGAACGTGTCCTTGAAGATGCGCGAGTAGTATCCCGCGTCGGAAAGACCCCTGAATGTGGCGAGCTGCGTAATCGACTTTGCCGCCATGAGGGGATCGGCCAGGTCACGACGGAACTCCATGAGACGACGCGTGCGCACCCACTGGGCCACCGTCACTCCCGCATCGGCGAATACGTTGTACAGCTGGCGAACCGAAATGAAGTGCGCGTCGGCAATGGACTCGGGTGTCAGGTCGTCGTCGGCAAGGTGCTCGTTGATGTACAGGCAGACGGTGATGAGCATGGCCCGGCGCGACGCCTGGGAGGAGACGTGTTCGTCGCCGGCCTCGGATGCAATCACGGTTGACAGCAAATCGAGTCCGGTGCGCGCCAAGCGTTGTCCCGGTGCTCCCGACAGGGTATCGAGGTTGGTGGCCAGTCCCATTACGTAAGCCGACAGCACGGATCCGGGGCCCGAATCGCTCGTGATGGCGTGGGCCGTGAGGTCACCGGCGAGTCCGTTGGGCAGGCTGAGCGCGCTCTTGGGGAACATGGCAACGATGAAGCGGTAGTCCTCGGTGAATTCGAGTGTGTAGGGGCGCGCGGTGTCGTAAATGGCGATGGTTCCCGGGGTCAGCACAATCTCGCGGTTTCCCTGCATCATGATGCCCGTGCCCGAGACCTGAAGGCTCATCTTGTAGAAGCCGAGGTCGTGCTCGGTGACCTTGCCGGGCCGGCGCTCCACGGTGTGCGCGTTAGCCGAAAGATCGCTCACCTGCAGTTCATCGGTGCCGGCGGCGCGATACGAAGCCCGAAAGCCAGTGGGATCGCGCGGAACGATGTCGAGCGGAGGAAACGCCCGATCCATTTCGGCGCGCCACTTGCCAATGCTGTCGGGAATGTTGGCATCCAGCACAAAAGACTGAGGGCTACTCTTTAAGCTCTTGGTCACTGGTGACTCTCCTCACAGGAGGCGCCGTCGCCCACCCATGTCGTTAGGGCTTATCGTAACCCCGAACGCGTGGGGCGCAAGTGCCGGGCTCGAGCAGTGGTCGCGTTTCGTGTGGTCGCGCGCTCTACGCCTCGAGTTGGCTTGTCAGAATGAGCCAGCGGGCTTCAAGATCAGCGGTCTCGCTGTCGTGGTCGCGCAATTCGTTGGTCAGCTCGGTCAATGCGGCAAAATTGCTCTGATCAGCCTGCGCCAGTCGCTCGTGAACGGCGGCGCGCAGCAGTTCGAGCTTGGCCAGCTTTCGATCGATGGCCTGTACTTCCTTCTCGGCCGCGCGGCGTTCGGCGCCGCCGGGCGGCATCGCGCGTGCCGCCGACGAACCCGGTGGTTGAGTAGTCGGCGAAGCCGACGTATCGAAACCCGCCGTCGGTGATTTCGATACGCGCTCCGCGCTACTCAATCCACGGGTGGGCGCACCCGAAGAGCTCGCACGCAGGGCCAGGTACTGATCAACCCCGCCGGTGAGGTGCCGCAGATGGGCATCGATGATGGCGTACTGCTGATCCGTGACGCGCTCGAGCAGGTAGCGGTCGTGCGAGACCACGATGAGGGTGCCGGGCCACGTGTCGAGCAGGTCCTCCATCGCCACGAGCATGTCGGTGTCGAGGTCGTTGGTGGGCTCGTCGAGAATGAGCACGTTGGGCTCGTCGAGCAGAATGAGCATGAGCTGCAGGCGGCGGCGCTGCCCACCCGAGAGGTCCTTGACCGGCGTCGACAGCTGGGCGCTCGTGAAGCCGAGCCGTTCCAACAGTTGCCCGGGCGTCATCTCTTTGCCCTCGGTTTGGTAGGTCGACTTTTTGCGGCCGACCACCTCGCTCACCCGGTCGTTGGCCATGTCATCGAGCTCGGAAAGCTGCTGGGTGAGCATGGCCACCTTGACGGTCTTTCCCCGCTTCACCCGTCCCGTGGTGGGTACCAGGGAGCCGGCGACCAGCGACAGCAGGGTCGACTTGCCGGCTCCGTTCACCCCCAGAATTCCCGTGCGCTCCCCCGGCGCCAGGCGCCACGTCACATCGGCCAGAACGGTGTGCTCGTCAAACACCACACCGATGTTTTCGAGATCGACCACATCTTTGCCCAATCGCTGCATGGCCATGCTGGCCAGAGCAATGGCGTTTCGCGGCTCGGGCTCATTGGCAATGAGGTCGTTGGCCGCATCGATACGAAACTTCGGCTTAGCCGTGCGCGCGGGTGCACCGCGGCGCAGCCACGCCAACTCCTTGCGCATCAGGTTGCGACGCTTGCCCTCGATGGTGGCGTTCTGGCGATCGCGCTCGAGCCGCTGAAGAATGTAGGCCGCGTATCCGCCCTCGAACGGCTCAACAATGCGATCGTGCACCTCCCACGTGGTGTTGCACACCTCGTCGAGGAACCAGCGATCGTGTGTGACGACGAGCAGTGCACCAGAGCCGGCAGACCACCGTGTCTTGAGGTGCCCGGCCAACCAGGCGATGCCCTCGACGTCTAAGTGGTTGGTGGGCTCATCGAGAAAGAGCACGTCGTCGTCGCCCACAAGAAGTTGCGCCAGCGCCACGCGACGTCGCTGACCGCCCGAGAGTGAGCCGATGGTGGCATCCCAGCCCACGTCGTTAACGAGTCCCGCCAGCACGTCGCGAATCTGCGCGTTTGATGCCCACTCGTGGTCGGCCGCGTCGCCCACGATGGCGTGCGCCACGGTGTGCAAGTCGTCAAGGCTGTCGCGCTGGGCGAGCACCCCGATCGTGAGGTTGCGGCGCGAGGTCACCTGGCCGGAATCGGGCTCGAGCTGACCAGAGAGGATGTTGAGCAGCGTTGACTTGCCGTCACCGTTGCGTCCCACGAGTCCGATGCGATCGCCCTCGGCGACCCCCAGAGTCACCGAGTCAAAGACCACGCGCGTGGGGAACTCAATATGCACCGCTTCGGCGCCAAGCAGATGCGCCATCAGTCGGTGACGAGCCGGGCGCCGGCAACCGGTCCCGTGGCGCGCACAGCGTTGAGGCCCGCAGCTGAGAGGGACACGTGCAGTTCGATGGCCGACTCGGTGTCTTCGGCGAGGAAGGCCACCGTGGGGCCAGACCCCGAGACGATTCCGGCAAGTGCGCCCGAGCTCTCGCCCAGTTCGAGCGTCTCCACCAGGTCCGGCTCGAAGTGCAGCGCGGGCGCCTGCAAATCGTTGTGCAGGGAGTTTGCCAGCATGTGGGGGTCACCGGCACGCAGGGCCTGCAAGACATCGTTACTCACGGCTGGCGACGTCGGCGCCGGAGCTATGTCTCCCACGTGACGCGCGCGGTGGGCGTCGAGTTCGGCGTACACGGCCGGCGTGGAGAGACCAAAGTCGGCCACAACCAGCACCCACTGAAAGTGGCCTGTGGCCAAGGCGGGGCTCAGCTGATCACCGCGTCCTGTGCCGATGGCCGTTCCGCCCATGAGCGCGAAGGGCACGTCGGCGCCGAGCTGCTTGCCGAGGGTGACGAGTTCATCCCGATGAAGGCCCAGGCCCCAAAGGGCATCACACGCCACGAGCGTGGCGGCCGCGTCGGCCGATCCGCCACCCATGCCGCCTGCCACAGGCACGTGCTTCTCGATTTCGAGGCGCACTCCCCCGGCAAACTTGGCCTTGCGTGCCATCAAGCGCGCAGCCTTAATCGCGAGGTTGGACGCATCGGTGGGCACATTGTCCACGTCGACCGAACCGCCCACAAACGAGACCGAAAAGTCATCGGCCGGGTAGGCCCGAACGTCTTCGTAGAGCGAGAGCGCCTGATACGCCGAAGCCACCTCGTGGTAACCGTCGTCCAGCACGGCACCCACCTTGAGAAAGACGTTGACCTTGCCGGGGGCTCGCGCGTGCGCGAACTCGCTCACCGGCCCCGTTGTCATGGCTCAAATCTAGCCGACGCTCAGGCGCGCAAAAAACTGACCGCTCTCCCACCGACGAGACAAAAGTTTCCCCCGCACAGCAGCGTGTGCGGGGGAAACGTAGAGCGTACTTTGTGGAGCGAGCTATGCCTGCTTGCGGCGGCGAACCAACACAAGAGCCACACCCAAGCCCACCAGCGCAATCGCGCCTAGAGTCACGCTGATCGCCGTAGCCGCGTCAACGCCCGTGTCGGGCAGCGCCGGTGCTGGCTCGGTTCCCAGTGCTCCATCGGCACAGGGCAGCGGCGACGTATCGACGCAATCGCCGAATATCAGGTCGAACGTCATCGAGTCGGTGGCGGCGGTAGATAACGCCGAGCTCACACCAAAACCGTTGTCGACAGGTGTGGTCCTCGTTGCGATGGTGTTCGGGAAGGCACTCAGGGCTTCGGTGAAGCCGCCGGCGACGACGTTCGCACCGCACCAGGATACGTCATAGGGCCCCTTATAGGGACATTCGTATTGGCCGGCAAACCAGTCAAGATTCTGGCCGGCAACCTGACGGAAGGCCTCAATCAACGATCCATCCTCGTTGTAGACACCAGCAACGGTCTGGCCGCCGGGGGTCGTGCCACCAAACTGAAATCCTCTGTCGGAACCGCCCAAGTAAGAATCGGCGAACCAGTAGAGGCGGTGACTTCCACCTGAATAATCACTACCCAAGCTTGTCAGGTCAAATTTTACATTGAAATACTGATTGGGATACGTGTAGGAAATCGTGAAGTCAGCGGTGACAAGACTCGTGCCCGAGCCATATGTGAGGTGGTTGATCACGGTGCCGCTGCGTCCAGAGTCCGTCAGCGCCGATTCCGAGGTGAAAGAATCCCAGTCCTTAGCATTTGTGCTGGAGCGGGATCCAACCATCAGGTAGTTCGTGGGGCTGGTGCCGTAGCTGAGCGCTACGACAGGAAAATTCTTCACCCTTCCGTATGCGTATACGTCTTGGAGTGGCAAGTTCTCGTGCCAGAAAAGCTGCCCCCCACCTTGGCGACCAATCTGAATGTTTCCAAATGCCACATCAATCTTGAGACCGTCGGTGGCCGACGTACCGCCCGATGAGTTGATTGTTTCGAGCACGCCGGGGCTGGTGGGTGCGGCAAACGAGGGCGTAGCCACCAGGGCAACGCTCGCGAGGCCCACGGCAACGCCGGTAATTAGTTTCTTGATCATGGTTTTACTTTCTGCTCGGAGAGGGGCATTTGAAGTGTGAATTTTGGGTGACACTATCAAAGTATTAGACAAAGACTATATGATTCACGTCACTAAATCGCCAACCGCGTGACCCAGTTTTTGGGCCAGAGTAACGGCTACCCAGAAAGAGACGCGAGACGAACATAGTCGTCCACGGTGAGCCGCTCGCCCCGGTCAGTGGGGGCAATTCCGGCACGATTCAGGGCCTCTTCGGCAGCAGCCGACGAAAGAAAGGGCAGGGCCAGCGACTGGCGCAGCATCTTGCGGCGTTGGCCAAAGGCGGCATCCACCAGTTCGAACGTTCGTTTGCGCAGTTCGAGGTCGCCGGGTTCAGCGTGACGCTCAAAGGCCACGAGCACGGAATCGACGTTGGGAACCGGCCAGAAAACCTGGCGGCTCACTTTGCCGGCCACCCACCACTTGCCAAACCACGCAGCCTTCACGCTGGGCCCGCCGTAAATCTTGCTGCCTGGGCCGGCCGCCAATCGCTCCCCCACCTCCGACTGCACCATCACGAGCCCGGTCTGCAGCGACGGAAAGGCCTCGAGAAGGTGAATCAGAATCGGAACCGACACGTTGTAGGGCAGGTTGGCAACCAGTCGCAGCGGTTCGTGGGGTAACTCGGTCACCTGCATCGCATCTTCGTTGATCACGCACAGCTTCGCTCCGGCTGCCCGCGCGCCAACGGTCGTTGATAGCTCGCGTGCGAGGCGGCGATCAATCTCAATGGCGTCGACGTGCGCGCCAGCCTCAACCAAGCCCAGCGTGAGGGATCCCAGCCCGGGACCCACCTCCAGCACGATGTCGCCCGACTCAACTCCCGCGGTCGCCACAATCTTGCGCACGGTGTTGGCATCGACCACGAAGTTCTGGCCGAGCTTCTTGGTGGGAATCACTTCGGCGCGCGCCGCGAGGTTGCGAACGTCTGCCGGGGTGAGCATGATCACCTCAGTCATGTGGTTGCCACCCGCCCCGTGGCTGAGAACGCCACGTCGCCGGCCCACGAGCCGTATACGGCTTCGGTGTTCTCGGTGATGCGCGCGCACAGGTCGCCGAGGTCCGCCTCGAGGAACTCGGCCATGGCGCGCACCGTGTACGGCACCATGTATGACGCGTTGGGGCGGCCCCGAAACGGCATCGGCGTAAGAAAAGGCGCGTCGGTTTCAACCAGGATTCGCTCGCGGGGAATCACGGCGAGGGCCTCACGCAGGTGGTGATTGTTCTTGAACGTGACGGTACCGGCAAACGACAGATACCAGCCCTCATCCACGGCGACGCGGGCGAATTCGGTATCGCCCGAGAAGCAGTGCAGCACGGTCTTGTCCGGCGCACCCACACGACGCAGGGTGGCCAGCACCTCGTCGTGAGCGTCACGGTCGTGAATCTGCAGGGCGATGCCGTGGCGCTTGGCAATCTCGACGTGCGCCTCGAACGAAGCGAATTGCGCCCCGCGACCGTCTTCGCCCGTTCGGAAGAAGTCGAGGCCCGTTTCGCCCACGGCGCGAACACGCGGCTGTGCCGCCAACGCATCGATGGCTGTGATGGCGTCGTCGAGGGTTCCCGCCGTCTCGAGACGCGGCGCATCGTTGGGATGAATCG
>JBIIKT010000204.1:0-2889 GCA_044233055.1 Microbacteriaceae bacterium | reverse complement strand
AGCGCCTGGTTGTGGTCCAGGAGGTCGCGGGTTCAAGCCCCGTTACTCACCCCAACAAATTGACGAAGGCCTGGAAATTTCTCTCCGGGCCTTCGTCGCATAAAAATGTGCGCTATTCGTTCTCGTCGTCTGACTCGAACGGGTCGCTCGATGCCTCGTTGAATGAGTACGTGACGTGAAGCTTGCCCGCGATTTCTCGAGGCTCCACGGCGGTGTAGCGAAAAATTGATTCGATACCGTCGACGAGAGCAACAACGCCCACAGAGTCATCGTGGGTTCCGTGCACGAGCACACGCTCTTCGCTATCGCCAGCCAAAGGCCCATCGATGAACTCGGCGGTGTAAAAGACGTCGGTGTGATTCGGGGTTGTCATGGAATAAGGCTAGTGGTTCGCGTCAACGCGTAGTGACGCTACGTTCACCGGCGCGCAACGAACCAGATACTGGGCAAACTGACTTTCCCACTCATCCCAGTGTCGTTCAAAGTCTTCTTCGCCACGGCCGAGGGCACGCGCTCGACGAAGGTCGAGCGGCGCATCGAGCCAGATCCTCACGTCGGCAGTCGGTGCCTGTGCTGCGCCAAACGCACCACACCCCTCCACAATCACGTCGACGTGAGCGGGAATGGTCGGACCGTCTTCCCACTGGCCGCTCGCCCAGTCATAGGCCCTCAGGTGTGCATCGTCGCCCTTCTCTCGTGACGCAAAGAAACTCACCTCGAGGGCAAGAATTCCCGCGGCTAATCCGGTCCAGCCGCCGTAAAGGTCATCCATGTGGATCACCGCAACCTCGCGGTTCTCGGGCCAACGCGCGGCCATCTCAGCGGCCAGGGTTGTTTTGCCCGTTCCACTGGCGCCGTCAATGAGCACGACGGCGCCAAACTCGGCAGGCTGCTGGGACTGCTCCCCCGAAAACAGGTGATCGGAAACGTGAGCCCAGATCTCGTCAATCGACGGGGTAAACCTCACGTCTTGTGGGTTCGAGAACGATCTAGCCAAAGACGACCACCGCCCAACTGCCGGTGGCCACCGAGATGCCCACCACCAGAGCGGCAACCACAAAGCCGCTCGCGACAACGAGTGAGTCTCGGGCACGCCAGAGGGACAGCCGCGACCATGAGCGCGGGCCTTGGCCGCCGAATCCGCGCGCTTCCATGGTGGTGGCCAGGCTCGATCCTCGGCGCACAGCGCGCACGAACAGGCCAAACGATTGACCCCCGAGCGCAAGCGGACCGCGCGTGGTCAACCCGCGCGCGCGTCGGGCAAAACGCAGCGTTCGCCAGTCGTCGGCCAGCAACGACAGCAGGCGCAGTGCACTCAGGGCCCCCAGAACGAACCTGGCCGGGAGGCGCACGATTTGAGTCAACGCATCAGCCAAGGCCGTGATGTTGGTGGCGGCAAAAACCAACGCGCCCGGAAGCGCGATGGCCACAATTCGTAGGCCCACGAGAAGAGCCAGTTCGAGCGAACCTTCGGTAACGTTCACCGGGCCCCACGCAAAGTATGTGTCACCCGAGGGGCGACCATACAGGGCGGTAGCGAGAGCCCCGAACACTCCGCTCACCAGCACGATTGCCGCTATCCGCAGCGTGCGTCGCGCGGGCAAGCGCAGCCACGGCAACAGCAGGGCTTCGCACACCAGGGCCACCGCCACGGAGACCGAGTCGAACGAGACCAAAACCACGAGCCCCACAACGCTGGCGGCAATGAGTGGCGCGAGAGGGTTCATGAGGTGAGCTCCCGCGGCGACAGCGAAACGACCTCGTCAGCTATCGCCAGCAGGTCGGAATCGTGGGTGGTCATGAGCACTGCGGATCCGGCACTCGCCAACTCGTCTAAGAGCGTCACCACCTCTGCCCACGACTCGTCGTCCTGACCAAAGGTTGGTTCGTCAACCACGACCAACTGGGGTTCGGTGACGGTTGCGGCAACGAGCGCGAGTCGACGTTTCTGGCCACCCGACAGGGTAAACGGATGAGCGCCAGCCAATTCGCTCAATCCCATGAGCGCGAGCCTGTCGTCCACCCGCGTCGCGATTTCGGTTCGGTCCACCCGCGTCACGCGCAACCCCACGGCGACCTCGCCCCGAACCGTGGGCTGCACAAATTGGTTCTCGGGCGATTGAAAAACGCTTCCCACTCGGCGAACGAGATCTCGCGCCGACCAGCGATGCGGGGTAGACGCGAGTCGGGCACGCAAACCCGGGCGAATCGTGTCGCCCACAACCATGAGCCCCGACCGCGGAGCCAGCAGCCCGCCCAGGGTGAGCGAAAGGGTTGACTTACCCGACCCGTTGGTGCCGGTGAGTGCCGTGATGGTGCCCGCGCGCAACGCAAGATCGGGAACGGCAATTCCGGGTTGACCCGGATGACCCACCACCAGTTCGCGGGTTGCCATCACGAGGTCTCCCGCAGACCGCGGCAACGACACGTGCGACCGCGAGACGCGTGGATAGGCAGTTGCCTCGGCGACGAGTCTGCCCGTGGCATCAAGCGTCATGACACGTGTGAGCAGGTTTTCCCAGGGCGCCGGATTGTGGTCAACCACCACGAGCGTGCATCCCGTCTCTGCCACCACGCGAGACACTGCCGCCACCACGTCGAGCACTCCCTGTGGGTCGAGATTTGCAGTGGGCTCGTCGAGGAGCAGCAGCCCCGGCTCAAAGGCCATCACTCCCGCGAGCGCCAGGCGTTGTTTTTGACCGCCCGAGAGTGACGCCGTGGATGCGTCCACGCCCTCAGAAAGTCCGACGCTCTCGAGCGCAGTGCGCACGCGCCGCCAGATGTCGTCCCGCGGCACGGCAAAGTTCTCACACCCGAACGCGACGTCGTCGCCCACGCGCTCCATAATCACTTGGGTTTCGGGGTCCTGCATGACAAGACCCGTAAGCC
>JBIIKT010000203.1:0-2904 GCA_044233055.1 Microbacteriaceae bacterium | reverse complement strand
CAAAGATTCCGCCCCGCTCGTGTATAAGTGTGCTACTTCGCTGCGACCACCTGAAGGGTGATGGTAGCGACCAGCTCGTCGCGAAGACGAACGGTGGCCTCGTGGTTACCGGTGTACTTGATGGGCACAAGGATTTCAATCTTGCGCTTGTCAATGTCGCCGATACCGGCTTCTGCCACTGCTTGCGCGATGTGGCCGGTCTTGACCGATCCGAAGAGACGACCATCGCGGCCCACCTTGACAGAGAGCTTGATGACGGCGTTCTCGAGCTTGTCCTTGAGGGCCTGAGCTTCTTCGTGCGTGGCCAGTTGGCGAGCAACGCGAGCCGAGCGAATCTGCTCGACCTGCTTTTCGCCACCGCGAGACCAGGCAACGGCGAAGCCCTGAGGAATCAGATAGTTGCGTGCGTAACCGTTCTTCACCTCAACGACGTCGCCGGCCGAGCCGAGGCCAGAAACCTCGTTGGTCAGAATGAGTTTTGACATGGTGTCTCCTCCTAGCGTCCGGCGCCAGCGTAGGGCAGCAGAGCCATCTCGCGTGCATTCTTCACGGCGCGAGCGATGAGACGCTGCTCCTGCACGGAAACACCCGTGATGCGACGCGAGCGGATCTTTCCGCGCTCGGAAATGAACTTACGAAGCGTGGCGACATCTTTGTAGTCGATCACGCCAACGCGAATCGCCTTAGCGGGAGCGAGGGCTTTCGCGCCCTTGCCACCGCGCAGCGGCTTGCGGCGGTCGCCGCTTGACTTTCCAGCCATCTTTTTCTCTTACTTTCTCTTCGCGGAACGCACCAGGCGCTCCTCAAGGTCTACTAGAACGGGGTTTCGTCGGCGGGCACACCGGGCGTCGCCCAGGGGTCCGCGCCGCCGGCTACCGCGGGAGGTGCCGATGCCCACGCATCTTCTCCGCCCGTGCGACCAGACGACGCCTGACGCGTCACCGTGGCCTTGGCGTAACGCAGCGAGGGACCGATCTCGTCAACTTCGAGTTCGATGGTCGTTCGCTTTTCGCCCTCTTTGGTTTCGTAGGAGCGCTGCTTGAGTCGGCCTGTTGCCATCACGCGCATGCCCTTGGTGAGGGTGCCCGCAACGTTTTCGGCAAACTCACGCCACACACTGGCGCGAAGGAACAGCGCCTCACCGTCTTTCCACTCGCTACTCGCGCGGTCGAAGTTGCGCGGGGTCGACGCGATGGTGAAGTTGGCGACCGCCAGTCCGTTCTGCGTGTAACGCAGCTCAGGGTCGGCGGTGAGGTTTCCCACAACCGTGATGATGGTCTCGCCGGCCATGGTGCTACGCCTTCGCCTTTGCCGGAGCGGCGGCGGCGCGAGCTGCCTTGGCCTCGACGCGGACAGCCTCAGCGGCGACCATGGCGATGGCCTCTTCGGCACGCAGCACCTTGGTGCGCATGACGGCTTCGGACAGCTTGAGCTGACGATCCAGCTCAGTTGTCGACGCCGGGGCGGCGGTGAAGTTTACGACGGCATAAATGCCTTCGGCCTTCTTGTTGATTTCGTAGGCCAAGCGACGACGCCCCCAGATGTCAACGTTTTCGATGGTTCCGCCATCGTTCGTTATGACATTCAAGAACTTCTCCAGGCTGGGAGCGATGGTGCGCTCGTCAACCTCGGGGTCGAGGATGACCATGAGCTCATATTGATGCATGACTAACCCGCCTCCTTCGGACTAAACGGCTACAGGATTTCTGCAGCAGGAGGGTTGCACATACGCCACCCGGAGAGGCTGCTCACGCAGCGTTCGGGTGACGTCGCAATTTTAGCCGGATTCGTTGCCGGCAAGCGAATCGTGCCAGGCGCGCAATCGGCGCGTAGCCTCCTCCTCACCCAGCGGCCCTTCGTCGAGTCGAAGGTTGAGCAGGAAAGAATAGGCCTGTCCCACGAGCCGGCCCGCGGGGATATTCAGGATGGCCATGATCTGCTCGCCGTCCAGGTCGGGGCGCACAGCCGCAATCTCTTCGCGCTCCGCCAACTCCGCAATGCGGCGCTCGAGGTCGTCGTAGGCGTGAGCGAGCCGATCGGCTTTTCGCGTGTTTCGTGTTGTGACATCGGCGCGCGTCAGGATGTGCAGTCGTTCCAGCTGATCGCCGGCATCCCGAACATAACGCCTCACGGCAGAGTCACTCCACGCCCCCTCGGAGTAGCCAAAAAACCGCAGGTGCAGCTCAATGAGGCGCGCAACGTGAGCGGTGGTCTCCTTGTCGAACCGGAGCGCCTTGAGTCTTTTAATCGCCAACTTGGCGCCGACCATGTCGTGGTGGTGGAACGTCACTGTGCCGCCCGGTTCGAGCCGGCGCGTTTCGGGCTTTCCAATATCGTGCAACAGAGCCGCTAGGCGAAGCGGCACGTCGGGCTCCGCGTCGGGGTGGCGTTCACGCTCCAGCTCAATGGCCTGCGCCAACACGGTCAGGCTGTGCTCGTAGACATCCTTATGATGGTGGTGCTCATCAACCTCGAGGCGGAGCGCCGAAACTTCGGGGAGCACGCGGTCGGCAATCCCGGTGCTCACCAAGAGACGAACACCCTCAAGGGGACTGTCGGTGGAGAGCAACTTGACCAGCTCGTCGCTGACGCGTTCGGCAGAAATGCGCTCAATCGCTGGTGCAAGTTCCGTCATGGCCCACTCGGCGTGTTCGTCGAGGGTGAACCCGAGCTGCGCCACAAATCGAGCGGCCCGCATCATGCGGAGGGGGTCGTCGCCGAAGGACTCCTCGGCCGGTGCGGGTGTCACGAGCCGACCGGCAACCAGGTGATCGATCCCGCCAAACGGGTCAATCAGCGAAAGCTGCGGGAGCAGAACGGCAATGGCGTTGACCGTGAAATCACGCCGGCGGAGGTCGTCGACGAGCGAGTCGCCAAATTGCACGGCCGGCCTGCGCGAGGCGC
>JBIIKT010000202.1:0-2915 GCA_044233055.1 Microbacteriaceae bacterium | reverse complement strand
TTCACCATGCTGGGAACGCTCGTTCAGGGTCGCGTCTCACTCGACGGCGCCGCCATTAATGCCGCCAAGATGGGTCTTCAGATTGCCGTGACCTACGGTAATCAGCGACGACAGTTTGCCGGGGAGTTGGGCGAAGAAACCGTCCTGCTCGACTATCAGCGTCACCAGCGCCGCCTCATCCCGCGCATCGCCACTGCCTACGCGCAGTCCTTTGCACACGAACTCCTGTTGCAAAAGTTCCATGCGGTGTTTAGCGGCGAGGAAGACACCGATGACGCGCGCCAGGACTTGGAGACGCTGGCAGCTGCCCTCAAACCACTCTCAACGTGGAATGCGTTGGACACCCTGCAGGAGGCCCGCGAGGCCTGCGGCGGGCAGGGCTTCTTGGCCGAAAACCGACTCGTAGGATTGCGCGCTGATCTCGACATTTATGTGACGTTCGAAGGCGACAACAACGTATTGCTGCAGCTCGTGGCCAAGCGACTGCTCACCGACGTGAGCGACACGTTCCGTGACGCCGGTCCGGCGGCACTGGCAAAGCTCGCGCTCGAGAACGTCGTTGATCGCACCCTCGCAGGCTCGGGGCTCCAACGGCTCGGCCAAACGGTTGTTGACTTGGGCGCCACGTCACGCTCGGTAGAAAACCTTAGGCAGTCTGACGTCCAGCGAGCACTGCTGGCCGAACGCGTTGAGCACATGGTGATGGCTATTGCGGCCACACTTCGTCACGCCAAGAAAGAGGGTCGCGTCGCCGAGGCCTTCAATGAGAACCAAAGCGCGCTCATCGAGGCCGCCATCGCGCACGGGGAGTTGCTGCAGTGGGAAGCGTTCACGGCGGCGCTCGAAGACATTGACGACCCCGACACGCACGTCGTGCTCACGTGGTTGCGCGACCTTTTTGGGTTTGGGCTCATCGAGAAGCATGCCGCGTGGTACCTCATGTCGGCGCGTCTCTCGTCCCACCGCGCGCTGGCCGTCACGGCCTACATCGACCGCCTGATTGCGCGATTGAGGCCACACGCCCAGGATCTCGTAGATGCGTTCGGGTACGGGCCCGAGCACCTCCGCGCTCCGATTGCGTCGGGAGAAGAAGCGCAGCGTCAGGACGAAGCGCGGGCGTACTACGCCGATCCGACGCGGCGTTTTGCGCCCAAAGAGAGCGTTGCCACGAAGCCCAAGGCCAAGAAGCCGGCTGCCGAGTAGGCGCTCACGCTCGTTGCCGTTGAGAAAGCATCTTTGGCCTTCTCGGCGATCGGAAGTGTTTCCGGGTCTTGCTCAAGCCCCTGAATCGCCGCGCCCGACGAGTCGACAACCGCGGCAACAATCTGCTCAACCTGAGCCGGCGGTAACTTCTCGTCGGTGAGTGATGTGGTGAGGATGCCCTGGATGGAGGCAAACAGAATCGTTCCGAGCACGGCGATGCCGAGGGCCGAGCCTAGTTGGCGTGACGTGCTCTGCGTGCCCGACGCTTGCCCCGACTGCTCCACGGGCACGTCGAGCAGCACCACGTTCGTCAACTGCGCGGTGGCCAGACCGACTCCGAGACCGTACGCGAACAGCCACGGCGTGATGGTGAGCCAGGAACTGTTGGCATTGATGGCAAAACCGAGTCCGGCGACACCGATGATTTCGAGCACGATACCGAGGCGCACCATGGTCACGGGAGTCACACGGCCGCTCAGGCCACCGGCCACGCCGCTGGCGACAAAGGCACCAATCGCGAGTGCCAACAAAATGAGTCCGGTTTGAAGAGCGCTGTACCCAATAACGAACTGAAGCCACAGGGGAAGCGACAGGATGATCCCGAATTCGCCCAGTGAGATGATGGCGGCGGCCACGTTTCCGTTGGTGAACGACGAGATGCGGAAGAGCGAGAAGTTGATCAGAGTGGACTTGCCTGATTTCTCACGCGATCGGCCGTAGGCAATGAACGCGAAGGTGGCGAGGGCAAAGATAGCGAAGAAGAACGGAGTCGCCGATATCTCGAACGGCCATGTCCACTCGCCGATGACCAACGGCTCGTTCACCAACCACCAACCGTAGATTCGACCCTCGATGAGGCCCGTGACCAAAGCGCCCATGGCAATGACCGAGAGCAGGGCGCTCAACCAGTCAATCCGGCGCGCAATGGCGTCTTTCGATTCGGGAATGGTGAGCAGCGCGCCAATCACAATGATGATTACGATGGGGATGTTGATGCCAAAAGCCCAGCGCCACGAGAAGTCTGTGGTGAGCCAGCCGCCCAAAAGCGGCCCCACTGCCACCATGCCTCCGATGGTAGAACCCCACACGGCGAAGGCAATGCCGCGCTCCTTACCCTGAAAGTTTGCGTTGACCAGCGAGAGCGTGGTGGGGAGCACCATGGCCCCGCCCACCCCCTGAAGGACGCGGGACAGGATGAGCAGATCACCCGTGGGTGCAAACGCGGCGATGACAGACGCCACTCCAAAAATTATCAGACCCAACACCAACAACCGGCGACGACCAAAACGGTCGGACAGTGCGCCGAAGACCAAGATCAGTGCGGCAAAGACCAGCGTGTACGACTCCTGCACCCACTGCACCTGAGTGCTCGAGATGCCAAGGTCGTCGATGATGGCGGGAATCGACACGTTGACGATGGTGGAGTCGACAATGATGATCGAGATACCGAGGCTAACGAACAGTAGACCGAACCAGCGCGTGCGTGATGATGCCATGCGCCTAATCTAACGGTATGAGACATCACCCCTCGCGAAAGCGACTTCGCGGTAAGGGGTATCTCTCCCGTCTGTCCCGGGAATCGTGAGCGGCTAGGACTTCTTCTTGGCGACGCCCGCGAGCTTCGAAAAGTAGAACAGGTAGAAGATTTCGAGAATGCCGGCCGTGTTCACCACGAAGAGCACCACAAACCATACTTTGCTGTGTCGCGTTCC
>JBIIKT010000201.1:0-2916 GCA_044233055.1 Microbacteriaceae bacterium | reverse complement strand
ACCGACAGATCGGGCTCTGCCTGAATCGAGACGTCGCCCGAAAAAATCATGGCGTCGAGCCACTCGGCCAGTTCAGCGATTGCCTCGGCATCGAGAATCAGATAGCAGCACACCCCGTCGTCAACCACCGAGATCTGATGCTGCACCCTGCCCTGCGGCGTGAGGATGAGGGTTTCCACCGACTCACCGGGGGCCAGCGCGCGAACCTGCTGGCTCACCAGGCCGTCGAGCCATGTCAAACGGTCGGTGCCGGTGAGGCAGATCACCCCTCGGTCAGAGCGACGCACGTACGACTTACCCGCGTGCAGGTCACGCTGTTGCACGAAAGGGTTTGCGTTGGCGATTACCATGACAGCGCTACCGTCCGACCGGCTTAGCGCTGACCTTTGAAGAGCTTGAAAATGACCACACCGGAGGTCCATGCGATAGCCAGACTAGCGAGCGCCAATAGGCCGATGAAGAAGAGTTCGAGGGCTACAAGCATGCTTCTATCCTAGGGCAGGTTACGATTGTTAGGACTGAAAGCAAGACGGGAGGCCCCATGGTCGACGTGCTTGTTCTTCGCGCGCAAGAAACAGAGCTCCTCCCCGCGCTCGACCTCCTCTCGCACCGGGTCCGCGTAATTCCGGCAGAGCCCGCCGCTTTCGTGAACGCGCCGGCTGCCGATGTGATTGTGGTCGACGGACGCACCGACCTCGCAAACGTGAAGAGCCTCTGCAAGATTCTGGTCGCCACGGGCCCCGGGGCACCTCTGCTCGTGGTCGTCACCGAGGCAGGCTTCGTTGGCATTACGCCCGATTGGGGCGTGGGCGACGTGGTGCTCGACACCGCACACGCAGCCGAGGTCGATGCGCGCATCAGGCTGCTGGCGGGTCGCGCCGCACAGGCAGAAGAATCTCCCGCGCGGATTTCCGCCTCGGGCGTGGTGATTGATGAAGCCAGCTACTCAGTAAAGATTCACGATCGCCCCCTCAATCTCACCTTCAAGGAATTTGAACTTCTTCGGTTCCTGGTCACGCACCCCTCGCGCGTTTTTACTCGCGAGCAGCTGCTGAGCGAGGTGTGGGGATACGACTACTTTGGTGGCACCCGAACGGTCGATGTTCACGTACGACGTCTGCGCGCCAAACTCGGCGACATGGAGCAGCTCATCGGCACGGTGCGCAATGTGGGCTACCGATTTAACGTGTCCGACGACGCCTCCAACGCGCAGATTCAGCGACGCTCGTAGATTCGGTCGTTCACCTGCCGGTAATCTTTGCGGACAACGTGCAATTCTTTCTCGTGCCAAGATATGCACATGGATGCCTACAGTCGGGCCGATGTTGACGAGGTCAGCGCCGACGTCGACGACGACTTCGACCTCACGCCGTCGGCCAATCCTGATCACCTCCCCGCCGACCGCTACTTTGACCGTGAGTTGAGCTGGCTGGCCTTCAACCAGCGCGTGCTCGAACTGGCCGAGGATCCGACTATTCCCGTGTTGGAGCGGGCACACTTCTTGGCCATCTTTGCCAGTAACCTTGACGAGTTTTTTATGGTTCGCGTGGCGGGGCTCAAACGCCGCATCGTGACGGGGCTTGCCGTTCCCAATGTGCTCGGCACATCCCCTCTCGACGTACTCACCCAGATCGCCCAAAGGGCGCACACGCTTCAGGAACGGCACGCTCGCGCGTACCAAGAGTTGGTCAACCCGGCGCTATCCGAGGCCGGTATCCGTATCCTCGCGTGGAGCGACCTCGCCACGGACGAGCAAGAGCGGTTGACCCAGTTCTTTGCCGACCAGATTTTTCCGGTGCTCATGCCTCTGGCCGTTGACCCGGCGCACCCGTTCCCCTATATCTCAGGGCTCTCGCTCAACCTGGCCGTTCGGGTGCGCAACACGAAGACGGGAACAGAGGAGTTTGCTCGACTCAAGATTCCTCAGGTCTTGCCCCGTTTTGTTGCCGTCGATAAGTCGGTGAACCACTCCAGCATGTCGTTCATCACGCTGGAAGACCTGATTGCCCAGCACTTGGGTGATGTCTTTCCCGGAATGGACGTGCTGGAACACCACGCCTTTCGCGTGACACGCAACGAGGACGTCGAAATCGACGAGGACGAGACGGAGAACTTGATTCAAGTTCTGGAGCGCGGGCTCTCCCGCCGACGATTTGGCCCGCCCATTCGTCTCGAAATTGACGAGAGCATGGATTCGGTCACACTCGACCTCCTCATTCGCGAATTGGACATCACCGACCAAGAGGTCTACCGCCTCACCGAGCCGCTCAACCTCGCCGGTCTGTTCGAAATCTCAGGCATCAAGCGACCCGACCTGCACTTCGCTCCGCACGTTCCCCACACCAACGCGCGCATCGCGGGCACTGAAGCCGGCGAAGTGATCTCTATCTTCAAGTCCATCCGCCGGGGCGATATCTTGCTCCACCACCCCTACGAGTCATTCTCCACGAGCGTGCAGACGTTTCTTGAGCAGGCGGCGGTCGACCCCAAGGTATTGGCCATCAAGCAGACGCTCTATCGCACCTCGGGCGACAGCCCCATTGTGGAGGCGCTCATCAAAGCTGCCGAGTCGGGCAAGCAGGTTCTTGCACTCGTGGAGGTCAAGGCGCGCTTCGACGAAGAGGCCAACATCTCGTGGGCACGCAAACTCGAGAAGGCGGGCGTGCACGTTGTCTACGGACTCGTGGGCCTCAAAACCCACTGCAAGCTGGCCCTCGTCATTCGCCGAGAAGACGGCGAACTGCGCCACTACTCCCACGTTGGCACGGGAAACTACAACCCCAAAACGAGCCGCATGTACGAAGACCTGGGCCTGTTGACCGCAGATCGTGCGGTGGGGCGCGACCTCACCCGACTGTTCAACGAGCTCAGCGGTTACGCCATTGAGAAGAAGTTCAAGCGCCTCCTCGTTGCGCC
>JBIIKT010000200.1:0-2942 GCA_044233055.1 Microbacteriaceae bacterium | reverse complement strand
ATGAGCGAAATTGCCGCACTCGCCTGAGCCCCGGTGTTTCACACCCGAAAAGTAGCCCTGCGTTCGTAGGATTTGGCTTGTGGCACAGTCGGATTCGGATGCGATGATCGGTCGTCTTATCGACGGACGCTATCAGGTGGATTCGCGCATCGCCCGCGGCGGTATGGCGACGGTTTATCTGGCCACTGACCTGCGACTCGAGCGACAGGTAGCCGTCAAAATCATGCACGGGCATCTGGCCGATGACAGCGCATTTCGGATGCGCTTTATTCAAGAAGCTCGATCGGCGGCTCGCCTCGCACACCCCAACGTCGTTAGCGTTTTTGATCAGGGACAGGACTCAGACATGGCGTACCTCGTCATGGAGTATCTTCCAGGAATCACTCTCCGCGATTTGCTCAAGGATTTTGGCAAGCTCACCCCCGAGCAAACTGTCGACGTGATGGATTCGGTCCTGCGCGGTCTCGCTGCTGCCCACGAAGCGGGAATCGTGCACCGCGACGTGAAGCCAGAAAACGTGCTTCTCGCCGATGACGGCCGCATCAAGATCGGCGACTTTGGGCTGGCTCGCGCGACAACGGCAAACACAGCCTCCGGGCAAGCCCTGCTGGGCACTATCGCATACCTCTCCCCCGAGCTGCTCACTCGGGGTGTCGCCGACGCCCGGAGTGACATCTATGCTGCGGGCATCATGCTCTTCGAAATGCTCACCGGGGAACAGCCGTTCCAGGGTGAACAGCCCATGCAGGTGGCCTACCAACACGCCAACGACCAGGTGCCACTTCCGTCGGTACGGGTACCCAGCATTCCTGATTCCCTCGACCAACTCGTGCGCTGGAGCACCGAACGCGACCCGGAGAAGCGGCCGGCGGATGCGCGACGAATGCACGAGCAGTTGCAGGCGGTGGAGAAGGAAATTCTCGGCGAAACCCGCAGCGCCACAACTCAACAGACGATGGTGATGCCGGCCACCACGTCAACCACGGCAGAGGAGACGCGCGTTATTCCGCGGAGCAACGCGACCGGGGAGTCACCCGTGGCCTCGCTCGCACTTCTCAGCACACGCCGTCGGCGACGAGCAGTAATCGTCCTGATTTCGGTGATTCTTGTGGCGGCACTGGCAGGTGGCCTGGGATGGTTCTTCGGCGCTGGTCCCGGCGCCCTCGTGGGTGTGCCCCGAACAGCGGGCATGTCGCCCGAACAGGCCACCACCCTCATCACGTCTCAGGGCTTCACGACCACCACAGACGAGGTCTATTCAATCGACATCCCGCTGGGCATGGTTGTCGACACCACACCCGCCGGCGGCACCCAGGCACCGCGGGGTTCAGAAATCACCGTGTTGATCTCCTTGGGGCCCAAAATCATTCCCACACCCGTGTTTATTGGGCTCACCGAGGCCGAGGCGACAGCCCTTGCCGAGAAAACAGGGTTCGTCGTGGGCACGCCCATCCTTAAATTCTCCGGCGACAGTGCGAAAGACACTGTCATGTTGGCACGCGGTAGCGACGGCAACGATCTGGGCGAGACCTATCCCGAGGGTGGCACTGTCGTCTTCGTCGTATCAGCTGGACCGCTGCCCGATGTCACGAATGCGCCTCAGGCTGATGGGTTTGCCACGCTTCAAGCAGCCGGCCTCAAACCTATTGCCGCCTCGGAGGAGTTCAGTGACACGATTGCCAAGGGCAACATCGTGCGCGTTGACGTGCCCGCTGAAGGGCTCTCCCCCGGGGACTCGGTTAATGTCGTGATATCAAAGGGCGAAGACCTCGTGGCCGTTCCCGATGTGATGGGCAAGTCCATTTCCGAGGCGGCGCAAATCTTGCAGGCCGCGGGATTCGGCTACTCGTCGAATATCGCGCCCAATCTTCAGCAGTATGTGCCCGTGATCACGCAAGATCCCGCCTCGGGAAATGCCAGGCGAGGGTCAACCATCGTCATCAACGGACCCGAGTAGGACGCCACACCGGACCTGAGTAGCGCGGCACTCCAACCGCGTCAAGGTATCGCCTTCGAACGAGGCCTAGCGCCGACTGAGCTCTTCGGCAACAAGGAATGCGAGCTCGAGAGACTGCTTGTGGTTGAGTCGCGGATCGCACAGCGACTCATAGCGCGTGGCGAGCGTGGCCTCGTCGATGTCTTCCGACCCGCCGAGGCACTCCGTGACATCATCTCCCGTGAGCTCGACATGCACTCCACCGGGGAACGTTCCCGAGGCCCGGTGAGATTCAAAGAATCCCTTGACCTCGTCCACCACGTCGTCAAACCGTCGCGTCTTGAAACCGTTGGGGGTGGTCATGCCATTTCCGTGCATGGGGTCGGAGATCCACAGTGGCGTCGCATCCGTGGACTTAATGGCCTCGAGCAGGGGTGGCAACGCATCGCGAATTGTTCCAGCGCCCATGCGCGTGATAAGGGTGAGGCGGCCGGGCTCACGGTCGGGGTCGAGCTTCTCAACCAGCGCTCGGAGATCGTCCGCCGAAGTTGTGGGGCCGAGTTTCACGCCAATGGGGTTGCGGACCCGTGACAGGAAATCTACGTGCGCGCCGTCGAGCTCGCGAGTGCGTTCTCCAATCCACACGAAGTGAGCGGAGGTGTTGTACGGCTGCGAGGTGCGCGAGTCGATGCGGGTCATCGGTCGCTCGTAGTCCATCAAGAGCGCCTCGTGACTCACGTAGAACTCCGTGCGCTTGAGCGCTTCAAAGTCAGCACCGATTGCGGTCATGAAGTTGATCGCGCGGTCAATTTCACGCGCAAGTTGTTCGTAGCGAGCGTTAACAGGGTTCTGCGCAAATCCCTTATTCCAGCTGTGCACCTCGCGCAGATCGGCGAACCCACCCTGCGTGAAGGCGCGGATGAGGTTGAGCGTGGCGGCGGCCGTGTGGTACCCGTCAATCATGCGCTGGGGGTTTGCCCGTCGCGACTCCGGGGTGAAGTCATAT
>JBIIKT010000199.1:0-2947 GCA_044233055.1 Microbacteriaceae bacterium | reverse complement strand
CACCCCGGCCTGGCACGCCCGCGGCAGATATGGCCGACCAGGTGCCCAAGGAGGTCGTGCAGGAGCGCTTCGAACGGCTCGTCGCTCTGCAGAACAGCATCGCGTTCGAGGAGAACCAGAAGCAGATTGGCACCACGGTAGACGTGCTCGTGGCCACGCACGAGGGCCGTAAAGACGCTGCCACGCATCGTCTCAGCGGTCGGTCACCCGACATGCGATTGGTTCACTTTTCGTGGCCGGAGGGTGTGGTGCCTCCGCGCCCCGGAGACGTCGTGACGGTGACCATTTCGGATGCCGCCCCCTTCCACGTCTTGGCCGACGAACCCTTAGGCCTGCCGTGGTCGGTGCGCCCGACGCGCGCGGGAGACGCGTGGGACCGGGCCGAGTTGGAGGCGTGCGGTACGCCCCAGCCGGGAGCAACGTCCGTTTCACCCACCGGGGGAGTCGCGGTATCTCTGGGTCTACCAACCCGTCGCGCATGACGCCCGGTGCGCCGCTCATTGCCGTGGTCGGCGCCACGGGCACGGGAAAGTCCACACTATCGCTCGACATCACGAGGGGTCTTGCCGACAGGGGCGTCACGGCCGAGGTGATTAACGCCGATGCCATGCAGCTCTACCGCGGAATGAACATTGGAACGGCAAAACTTCCTGAGGCTCAACGCGGCGGTATTCGTCACCACATGATTGATGTGCTGGACGTCACCGAAGAGGCAACTGTCTCGTGGTACCAGCCGGCAGCGCGGACGGCAATTGCCGACACGATTGCGCGGGGTAACGTGCCCATCCTGGTTGGCGGGTCCGGTCTCTATGTGTCCTCGGTTCTGTTCGATTTCGACTTTCCTCCTCACGATGATGACGTGCGCGCAGCTCTCGAGGAGGAAGCCCAGACCAAAGGGGTGGGGATGCTCGCTGAGCGCTTGCGAACGCTCGCACCGGAGACGGCGGCACGTATCGACCCGCGCAACGCGCGACGCGTGATCAGGGCACTCGAGGTGATCGCCATTTCCGGCAGCGGAGCCGAGCTCGGGACCCTGGCGCCGCAAGTGTTTCCTCCCGCGCCGGCCTGGAGCACAGCTCACACCCTCGTGTGTCACACCGCGAGAGTTGAACTGGTGCGCCGACTCGACGAACGGGTCGTGAACATGTGGGCCGAGGGGCTTGTCGACGAGGTTGCCGAACTTGTTCCCCGAGGCCTCGATGAGGGTGTCACGGCCCGCCGCGCCATTGGCTATGCGCAGGCACTCGGTCAGCTGCGCTCCGAGCTCACGCAAGAACAGGCGATTGCCGAAACTCAGGCACTGACGCGTCGATACGCCCGCCGACAGGTGAGTTGGTTCAAGCGCTACGAGTCGACAACGATGCTCGACGTTTCTGCACCCGAGTCGCACGCTCTGGTCAGTGCTCTTGTGCAACGCGTCGTGGCAGACCTCGCGCCGTAGGCTAAAGACATGGCACGCGCACTGAACTTCACCAAGGGCCACGGGACGGGCAACGATTTCGTGCTGTTTGCCGACCCCGCCGGTGACTCGCCCCTGACCCCGGCGCAGATTGTTGCTCTGTGCGATCGCCACTTCGGTGTGGGGGCCGACGGAGTCATTCGTGCCGTGCGATCCGAGAACCTCAACCGCGCACACGTGGGTAAGCGCGGCGCCGTGACCCACACAGCTGACTCCGCCGGCGCGCAGGCGCTCGCTCACGACGCCGACGCCGAGTGGTTCATGGATTACTGGAACGCCGACGGTTCGGTTGCCGAAATGTGCGGCAACGGCATCCGCGTCTTCGTTGCCTTTCTCGAAGCTTCTGGTTTGGTGACGCTCACCTCGGGTCAGGCGCTGTCACTCGGAACGCGGGCAGGAGTGCGCGACGTGCAGCGTTCCACGCAGGGTTACTCGGTGGATTTGGGTCGCTGGCGACTTGGAGAGGACGATCCGCTGGTCTCGATACACGGCTTGCCCGTGGCCCGACCCGGCCTCACCATTGACGTGGGTAATCCGCACACCGTTGTGGTGGTGGGAAGCGATGAGGAGTTAGAGCAGGCGGACCTGTCTCAGGAACCCGCCGTTGAGCCCGTGCCGGAGAACGGCACGAACGTTGAAATTGTGGTTCCGGCCGAGCCTCTCGTGACCGACGGTGTAGGTCGCATTCGCATGCGCGTGCACGAACGTGGCAGCGGAGAAACACTGAGTTGTGGCACGGGCGTTGCGGCGGCCGCCCTGGCCACGCGTCACTTTGTGGGATCAGGCGCGCCCCACCAGTGGCGCGTGGATGTTCCCGGCGGCACGCTCCAGGTCCGTATGTTCGCCACCGAAGACGGTGAACACGTTGCTCTCTCCGGTCCCGCCGAGCTCACCTTCTCGGGCACCGTCGATCTCGCGGACTAGTTCGTCGTTCCCCATTTGCCCAGCAGGGTACTCGCCTTGCTGAACGGCGAAGAACGCCTCTAGAGGGAGGGCCCCACGTTAATCACGTGGAATCCGCGCGACTGGGCGATGCGCTCCACGATTCGTTGAGCGCCAAACTGATCGCGTAGCCATATCAACAACGACGGGGCGCCGAGGTGCTTCGCAACTACCAGAGATGCTGAGCCTTCCGTAGATAACCTCGTCAGCCAGGTGTTCAGAATCTCGTGCAGAGCCACTTTCCCTACCCGGATGGGCGGATTGCTCCAGATCACGTCGAAACGAAGATCCGCGGGAACGTCGTCCGGTGCCGCCACAACAACGTTCCCGAGGCCGAGCCGAGTGGCGTTGGCTGCTGTGAGATTGCGGGAGCGCTCGTTGATGTCAACTGCCCAGACCGTTGCCTCCGGAGAGGCTAGCGCCATGGCCAATGCCAAGGGGCCCCATCCGCAACCAACATCAAGAAACGTGCCCGAGGCCGGCAGTTCGGCGCACTCGTTCATAAGAACCTGAGTACCCTGATCGACGTGTTCGGGGGAGAAGACC
>JBIIKT010000011.1:0-10372 GCA_044233055.1 Microbacteriaceae bacterium | reverse complement strand
CGCAATGGCGCCCGAGCCGGTGCCGAGGTCAATGACCCGCGGACTCGGTTGTCCCGAGGCCATGACGGCGTCGACCACCATCTGAACCAGTAGCTCGGTTTCGGGCCGCGGCACAAACGCCCCCGGCCCCACGGCAAGAACCAGCTGCCGGAACCCTGCTTCCCCGGTGATGTGTTGCAACGGTTCTCGCGCTGAACGCCGGCGGACGAGAGCCCAGAACTGTTCGCGCTGATGACGTGAGAAATCGCCACCCGAAACGAGACGCGCGGCCAGTTCCCCCCGGCCAACGCCGAGCACATGGGCAGCGAGGAGGAGGGCGTCAACCTCAGGGGTCGCAATTCCCGCGGCCGCGAATTCCTCAGTAGCCGCCACGACCGCGTCGCCCAGGGATTCTTCGGTTGTCATGATGTTTTACGAACGTAACAGAATCCGGGCTGGCGACCGGGAGAATGTAGTCTTCTTGCTGAAGCACTTGCACGCACTTTTTCCCACCTCAGAGAGGCCTCACGTGGCTCGCATTTACTCCGACATCACGGCGCTCACCGGCAATACCCCGCTCGTGAAGATCAACCGGCTGACCGAGGGGATCGACACAAACCTGCTGGCCAAGCTGGAGTTTTACAACCCCGGCAACAGCGTTAAAGACCGGCTCGGCACGGCCATCATCGATGCGGCCGAAAAGTCGGGCGCTCTCAAGCCCGGTGGCACCATTGTCGAGGGAACCAGTGGCAACACGGGCATCGCACTGGCGCTCGTTGGCGCGGCTCGCGGATACAACGTGATTCTCACCATGCCCGAGACCATGAGCGTCGAGCGGCGCGTACTGGTTCGTGCCTACGGCGCCGAAATCGTACTCACACCCGGCCCCGAAGGCATGAAGGGTGCCGTGGCTAAAGCCGAAGAAATTGTGGCAAACACACCCGGCGCCATTCTCGCTCGCCAGTTCGACAATGCGGCCAACCCGGCCATCCACCGCGCAACGACCGCCGAAGAAGTATGGAATGACACCGACGGCAAGGTCGACATTTTTATTGCCGGGGTGGGCACGGGCGGCACCATCACTGGCGTGGGCCAGGTTCTCAAGGAGCGCAAGCCGAGTGTTCAGATCATCGGCGTCGAGCCCGAAGAGTCCCCCATCCTCAACGGCGGAACCCCGGGACCACACAAGATTCAGGGCATCGGCGCCAACTTCATTCCCTCGATTCTTGATCGGTCGGTGATTGACGAGGTTTTCGACGTCAATGTGGATCAGGCCCTCGTCGTGGCACGTCGCTTGGCCGCTGAAGAGGGCATCCTCTCCGGAATTTCAACCGGCGCAATTTTTCACGCCGCCCTTGAGGTCGCCAAGCGACCGGAGAACGCCGGCAAGACCATCGTCGCCATCGTGTGTGACTATGGCGAGCGCTACGTCTCAACCATGCTGTGGGAACCTTTCCGCGACTAGCCACAGAGACACCGCCCCACGCGGTGAACGCGACTAGCCTAGGAATTACCATGTCACCCCTCCGCGAAGACCTCCTCAACGCGCGCGCGCACGATCCGGCAGCGCGCAACTCATTCGAGACCTTCTTCGTGGCATCCGGATTGCACGCCGTGTGGTGGCATCGCTGGCACCACTGGCTGTGGACACACGGGCTCAAGTTTCTGGCACGCGCGGGATCACAAATCACGAGATTCTGGACGGGCATCGAGATTCACCCGGGGGCCACAGTCGGACGACGGTTCTTTATTGACCACGGCATGGGCGTCGTCATTGGCGAAACCGCCGAAATCGGTGACGACGTGATGATTTACCACGGCGTGACCCTCGGCGGTCGTTCACTTGCACACCATAAGCGCCACCCCACGGTTCGTGACGGCGTCACCATCGGCGCGGGCGCCAAGGTGCTCGGACCCGTCGTCATTGGCGAGCGAAGCGTGATCGGCGCCAACGCGGTTGTGGTCCGCGATGTTCCCCCCGACTCCGTTGCGGTGGGCATTCCCGCCGTCATCAAGCCGCGCAAGGTCATCGCGGGTGCATCTGCGACGCGACGCAAGAAAGCACCGGCGGCGGAAGATCCCGGCGTTGATTCGGCGTTGATTGACCCCGCCGTCTTTATCTAGCGCGTCTTCAGCGTGTGCTCGAGAGAGTACCGTGCGATTCGGCTCTCATCTGACAGTCCGGTGAGTTGCGCCCGGCGGATGTTGATCCATTTCTTGATGAGATACGCCGGGTTGATCAACAACCAGCGCACGGTGGCGCCGAAGCTGTAGTCAGGTTCACGAATGATGCGACCAGAGGTTCGAAAAATATCGCGTGCCAATCTCGCGAGCATGCCGAGCCAACCGAGGTTTCGTTCATCGTGACCCGCGCGCTTCCGGCCAAGGGCCTCATCGAAGACCCGCCTTCCGTAGTCACCGAGTGTCACGTCATTGGAGTGTTCGACGGCTGCAAGTGGTTGATACGCCTTGGCGAGACCGGCATTGAGCACATCGCGGGCAAACGCGAGGTCTTCTGAGTAGTCCAGATCGCGATACGGAATCGCGCCGAGCAGCAGGTCGCGCCGAGTCGCCGAGTTGACATCGGAATAGAACAGGTCGGCATCGCTCAACGAATCGGCTGCCCCGGGAGCGCAGGAGACGACCGTGGTGCGGTCGGGAGGACCACTCGCGGCAAACACGCCGTCGATTTCGTATGCCAGCGAGGGAAAGCAGTTCGGCCGGGCAACCTGCCGTCCGAAAACAGCAACGCACGCGGGCTCGCCCTTACCCGGGGTGCGGCGCATCGGTTCCAGGAGGTGCTCGAGCCAGAGCGCGTCCAGGGGAATCGCGTCGTGGCTGAGGTAGGCCACATACGTGCCGCGGGCAAGCTGCGCGGCGTGGTTGCGCGTGCGCCCGTGACCAAATTCCTGAGGGGAAATGGTAACTAGTCGAACCAGCGGGTGGCGGGCCACGATAGCGAGCGTGTCATCGGTCGATCCCGAATCGATGATGAGAATTTCGAATTTTTCGACAAAATCTTGGTTTTCGACGGCCGTCAGGAGCCGGTCGAGATAAGCCGCACCGTTGAACGTGGGAATGAAAACCGTGGCCTCGATGCGGCCGCGAGGGTTGGCACCAACCGCGGGCACGACTATCCGCGCTTCTTCATGGTGAGTTGCTTGCGGAAGACTTCGACGACAACATCGCCGGCCTCAGACCAACTACTGCCCACCATCGACTTCGCGAGAGCGCGCGAATGTGTCACCTGGTCGGGGCGGTCCACGGCCTCAATCAGTGCGTCCACCATGGCACCCACGGAGAGGGGCACGAACGCGATGCGCGAGTCGTCGCGCAAACTCTCGCGCGTGTTTTCGCCGTCGTTCACCACGGGAATAGTTCCGCACGCGATGTTCTCAAAGGGCACGAGAGAGGCACACGTGAGCGAAATGGTGAGCATGGCGGCACAGCGGTTGTAGAGCGGAGGCAGATCAGCGACGCTGAGTGTGCCGTGGTTTACGAACGGGAACGTGAGGCCCGCCTTCGACATGTCCCATCCCGCGATGTTGATCGTGATGTCGGGACGCCGGCGGTGAAGCTCCTCCAACACGAGCAGCCCAAACTCCGTTCCGCGTCGCCCGGTCGACGGCCGCGCGTAAAACATGATCTCGGAGCGCTTCTCATCGTTGGTGCGCTGATACACCGAGGCGTCGGCGGCGTACTCGTAGGAATCGCAGGCCATTCCATAGTCGCGCCGAAGTTTGTTGGCCAACCACGGACCCACGGTGATGCCGTGCAGACCGAGACGGTAGGAGTTTTCAGCCACCACATAGTCGGGGCTCTGCGGAAAGAAATACGGCTCGAAGTCTTGCACCCAGTAAATGCGGGGCACGTTGGGCTCATAACGCCACGCGGCGTAAGCCGTCGCCCAGTCGGATGCTACAACGGCATCAAAGTCACCGACCACGCCGGTCTCGGGGTCGTAGATCTGAAAACTGGCGTCCAGCGGTGGATAGCCCGTGTTGCCGGCGAGCATTTGTGTCACTCCCGCGACGCTCACTTTGGGATACGTCGTGGCCGAATAAAGAAAAATCGTGAGGTCGTAACCTGCCTCTTCGAGGTAGCGCATGAAGCGAAAAGCGTTCTGATGCCCTCCGCTCGATCGTCCCGGCGGCGAAATGACCCAAGCAATCTGAGGGCGACCCGTCGAGGAAACCAACGGCCCAGCGACAAACTTCCGCGGCCGGGTCCAGTCCGCGGCAATCACGTCCTGACGAAAGACCGACTGTAGCGGCTTCTCGGCGAAGGGATTTCCACGCGAGCTCATCCACTTACCGACCCGCCAGGCCGTTGATGCCAGGCCCTCGTGACGAAGGGTGCTCACTGCCCGAGAGAAAACCGACATGGCACCTTCCTCAGCGGGGAGGCCGAAATCTGTGGCGGGCCTCAGGACTTCTTAAGCGTAGCGATGACGCGAGCAATGTCGGCTTCTGACATACCCGCCCACAGGGGAAGGCGCAGCTGCCGGGACGCGAAATCGTCGGTGTTCAGCATGCTGCCTGACGTGCGGCCGTAAGCCTGGCCCGCGGGGCTCGAGTGCAGCGGTACGTAGTGGAACGTAGCCTGGACACCCTCGGCGCGCATGTTGGCAAGCACCGCGTCGCGCCGTTCGGGTGAGGGCAGCAACAGCCAAAAGACGTGCGCGGCGTGAACGCCGCCGGGTGGGTCCATGAGAGTAACTCCGTTGGCGACAGCCCAGTCGCCCAGCTCCTCTCGATACGCGTTCCAAACCCCGAAGCGCGCCGACTGAATGCTGTCAAACGAAGACAGCTGCGCATCCAACACAGCGGCATTGAGTTCTGAGGGCAAATAGCTCGATCCCCAGTCGACCCAGGTGTATTTATCAACCTGACCGCGCAGGAACCGTGAGCGGTTCGTTCCCTTTTCGCGCATGACCTCGGCGGGCTCGGTGAGGGCCTCCGTGCCAAACAGCACGGCTCCTCCCTCGCCGCAGTGCACGTTCTTGGTGTCGTGAAAACTCTGGATACCCACGTCGCCAATGGTGCCCAGCACGCCGCCCGGCGATTTCACGGCAAGGCCGTGAGCGTTGTCCTCGATCACGCGAAGGTCGTGCGCTGCCGCCAGTGACAGGACGGCGGACATGTCCACGGGAACACCGCCGTAGTGCATCACTTCGATCGCCTGGGTGCGCTCGGTGATGGCTGCCTCAATCTGATCAACGGCAATGTTGCCAGTGGCAAGCTCCATGTCGACAAACACCGGCGTTGCCCCGGCGGCCACGATGGCCGTCGCGCCAGAGGAAAAGGTAAAGCTCGGCAGAATCACTTCGTCTCCCGGCTTCACCCCCACGAGTCGAACCGCCATCTCGAGCGCGTGCGTGCCCGACGTTGTCAGCAGCGCGTGGGCGGCACCCGTCATGTTCTTGAGTCGCGCCGAGGCGGAGGCGGTAAAGGGGCCATCGCCGTGAACGTGGTCTGTGGCCAGCACAGCGGCAACGTTCTGTATTTCCGCGGGTGAGTGAAAAGGCCGCGAGAAGAGAATGGGATCCACGGTCACGAACCTACTCGCTGAGAGCGGCGAGACGCGACTCCTCGTCGGCCGTGATGCACGACTCGACGACGGGAGCGAGGGCACCGTCCATGACCTGATCGAGGTTGTAGGACTTGTACCCCGTGCGGTGATCGGCGATGCGATTCTCCGGAAAGTTGTAGGTGCGGATGCGCTCAGAACGGTCAACCGTGCGAATCTGCGTTTTGCGTGCGGCGCTGGCTTCGGCCGCCGCGTCCTCCTGCTGCTTGGCAAGAATGCGAGCGCGCAGCACGCGCATGCCCGCTTCCCTGTTTTGCAGTTGTGACTTTTCATTCTGCATCGACACGACGATTCCGGTGGGAAGGTGCGTGATGCGCACTGCGGAGTCGGTGGTGTTGACGCTCTGTCCACCGGGACCGCTGGAACGGTAGACATCAATCTTGAGATCGTTCTGGCTGATCTCTACCTCTTCAGGTTCATCAACCTCGGGAAAGACCAGAACGCCGGCGGCCGAGGTGTGAATGCGGCCCTGCGATTCGGTCGCCGGAACGCGCTGCACGCGGTGAACACCACCCTCGTACTTGAGGTGTGCCCACACCCCCAGCGCGGGATCCGGGGAGTTGCCCTTGATGGCCACCTGAACGTCTTTGTATCCGCCCAGGTCCGACTCCGTGCGGTCCAGGATTTCGGTCTTCCACCCCTTGGACTCGGCGTAGTGCAGGTACATGCGCAGCAGGTCAGCGGCAAAAAGTGCACTCTCGGCCCCGCCCTCTCCGGCCTTAATCTCCATGATTACGTCGCGACCGTCGTCGGGGTCACGAGGAATCAGGAGGCGCCGCAGACGCTCCTGTGCTGCCGGTAGTGCCTCCTCAAGAGACGTCACCTCGGCAGCAAAGGCGTCGTCCTCTTTGGCCAGTTCGCGAGCGGCAAGCAGGTCGTCCTGCATCACCAGCAAACCCTCGTGGGCAGCTTTGATCTGACTCAACTGCGCGTAGCGCCGATTGAGTTTCTTGGCACGCGCGGCATCGGCGTGCACAGCGGGATCCGACAGTTGCGTCTGGATCTCGGCGTGCTCATCGAGAAGAGCGTTAACCGAATCGATCACGTTAGTTTCCCGCGCCCGAAGTTTCGTCGAGGGACGAGTCGCGCTGCACGTTTATGAGGAACTCCACGTTCGTGGGAGTGTCGCCGAGCTTGCCCAGCACGTACTCGAGTGCGGCGCGTGGTCCACGGGCGGCAAGTCCACGACGAAGCTTCCACGTGAGCGCGACCTCGTCTCCACCCAACAGCAGATCCTCGCGTCGGGTTCCCGAGGCCGTCACGTCAACGGCCGGGAAAATACGCTGGTCGGCAACGGTTCGCGACAGACGCAGTTCCAGGTTGGCGTTGTCGACAAACTCATCGAGGATGGCGCTGTCGACGGCCGAACCCGTCTCGGTCACCACCGAAGCGATGACGGTGAGCGAACCGCCGTTTTCGATGTTGCGTGCGGCGCCAAAGAACTTCTTTGCGGGGTAAAGCGCGGCCGCATCGACACCGGAGTGACTACCGCGAGCCGAAGATGCGGACGACACCGCGTAGGCGCGACCCAGAGCCGTGAGCGAGTCGAGCAAAAGCACAACGTCCTGGCCCAGCTCGACGAGGCGCTTGGCGCGCTCCACGGCGAGCTCGGCAACCATGGTGTGGTCCTCGGCGGGGCGATCAAACGTTGAGGCAATGACCTCGCCCTTGACCGTGCGTTCGGCCTCGGTGACCTCTTCGGGTCGGGCATCAACCAGAACCACCATGACGTGAACCTCGGGGTTGTTGGTCGACACGGCTTCGGCAATCTGCAGAAGAACTGCCGACTTACCCGAAGCAGGACCGCCGGCAACGAGACCGCGCTGGCCCTTACCCACGGGGGCAATCACGTCGATCAATCGGCCGGTGAGGCGATCCGACGTGGTTTCGAGACGCAGGCGCTCCTGCGGGAAGAGCGGAACGAGAGTGGCAAAGTCGTCGCGCGTGGCGGCCTCTTCCTGCGATTGGCCGTTGATGCTGTCGATGCGAACGAGCGCATTGAACTTCTGGCGACCGAAATTCTCACCCTCTCGGGGCTGCTTGATCGAACCCACAATGGCATCACCACGACGCAGGTTGTATTTCTTCACCTGCCCCAGAGAGACGTAGACATCGTTTGCGCCGGGCAGGTAGCCCGCAGTGCGAACGAACGCGTAGTTCTCGAGAACATCGAGGATTCCGCCAATGGGAAGCAACACATCATCCTCGAGGATTTCTGGTTCAATCTCCTCGCTCAGGCCACGACCGCGACGACGATCACGCTGGCGATTGCGGTTGGAGCGATCGCCCGCGGAGCCATCGGCGTCCGCGTCACCATCAGCGCTCGAACCGTTCTGATTGCCATTTGTGTTGCGACTGCGACTGCGACTGCGACTGCGCGCGGGACGCTCGGCGGCACCAGCGGAGTCACCAGCGGAGTCACCATCAGTTGACGACGCCTCGGACTCAGCACTCGAGGCTGTGGACTTTCTGCTCGACGACCGCTCGGCGGGCGCATCGGTGGCGCCCTCGGCCTCGACCTTCTTGCCGCGGCCCCGACGTGGAGCCGCGGCGAGCTCGCTCTCGTCAGATGATCGGTTCGACTCCGAGCCAGTTACGGTTGCGGATGCCGTTACGGCCTCCGCTGTTGCCAGTGGCTCGGTGGTCGTGGCGCGGCGCGGCGCGCGGCGACGCGGTGCTTTTTCTTCGGTGCTCGCAGAATCAGCGGCACTGTTTTCGGTTGTGTCAGACACAGGTACTCCTTAGTGGTTTGTCCGCACTTACCCACGCCACACGCAGACGACCCTTATGGACCGGCGTAATGGGGGAAATGCTAGGGAGACAGAGAAACGTTGTTTTTCTGAGGAATCAGGTGGGCCAACCTCGTGGTCGGCGCAACCTCCCTCAGCCTAACAGGTCGGCGCACGTTGTTAGGCTGGCTCCCAAAGGAGTGCTCTCGCGTGACCACAGTCAAACCGTCTCGAACATCCGCCGCACGGCCGGCCGATGTGGGAATCGTGACCGTGAGCTACAACTCCAGCGATCAGGTGGGCACATTTTTGCCCGGCGCCGTTGCGTCGCTCCGCACACCTGCCCACGTGGTCGTTGCCGACAATGATTCGGCCGATATCGGGGAAACGCAGCGCCTCGCCAAGAAGTGCGGAGCCCAGGTTGTTCGCCTCGACCGCAATGCTGGCTACGGGGCGGCCGCCAACGCCGGAGTCGCTGCGCTTCCGGCAACCTGCACCGCAGTTCTGATTAGTAATCCGGACGTCACGCTGTCGACCGAAACGGTCTCGCGGTTGCGCGATGCGCTTTTCTCTGACCCTGCAATTGGCATCGTTGGTCCGCGTATTCTCAATGCTGATGGCAGCACATACCCCTCGGCACGAGCTATTCCCTCGATTCGCACGGGTGCCGGTCATGCGCTTTTTTCGCGCGTGTGGCCCCGTAATCCGTGGACCCGCAGATACCACTCCGACGCTTTTCGGAGCGAGGCCAACACCGACGCGGGTTGGCTGTCGGGCGCCTGCCTGATGTTGCGGCGCTCCACGTTTGAGGAGCTCGGCGGATTCAACGAACGCTACTTCATGTATTTCGAAGACGTCGATCTCGGTTATCGGGCGGGTCAACGCGGACTGCGCAACGTCTACGTTCCCGGCGCCGTCGTGACGCACGTCGGAGGCGAAACCACCCGAGTAAACAAGCGCACCATGCTGGCCGCGCACCATGACAGCGCCAAGAAGTTCATCGCCACCAAGTACGCCGGTCCAGCTTGGGCCCCGGTGCGGGTCGTCCTGCGCATCGGCCTCACCCTTCGACTGTGGGCCGAAGCGCGCGGGTAGCATCACGCACCGAAGAAAGCAATCGGGGTCGCGCGAGCACACCCGAAGCCTTGTGGCCCTAAGAGAGGTCGGTGACCGTGGCTCCGCGGAAGTCGACGGCCAACAGGTGTGGATGCCACGGCGTCTCTTGCTTTTTTGCCACGAGTTCGGCAGCCCGCAGTCGCGCACTCGGATCGCTGCACAGAACCAGAATGCTCGGACCGGCGCCCGAAACCACGGCGGCAAAGCCGGCTGCGCGGAGCTCCCGAATCAGCATGCTCGTTTCGGGCATCGCTTCGGCCCGATAGCTCTGGTGCAGTTTGTCTTCGGTGGCTTCGAGGAGCAGCTCGGGGCTCTGCGTGAGCGCCGCAATCAGGAGGGCCGAGCGCGACACGTTGAAGATGGCATCTTCGTGCGGCACACTCGCGGGCTGCAGCGAACGAGCGAGTTCGGTAGACATCGTGAATTCGGGCACCAGCACCAGAGGCGACACGCCGCGGTGCACCATGAGCTTCTTTGAGCGCGGGCCGGTTGGCGTGGTCCACGCGATGGTGAGGCCGCCAAAGAGGGCCGGCGCCACATTGTCGGGGTGACCTTCGATCTCACTCGCAAATTCCAACAGCTGCTCGGGGGTAACCTCCACGACGCCGGCGAGAAGACCCTTGGCCGCCATGATTCCGCCAACGATGGCCGCCCCCGACGAGCCCATGCCCCGACCGTGTGGAATGTTGTTGTGCGCGACGAGGTCGACGCCGGGCATCTTTTGGCCAAGTTTGTCGAAGGCGAAGGCCATCGAGGTCACAATCAGATTTTTCTCGTCGGTGGGAACGGTGCCCTGCCCCACGCCGAAAACATCCACCGTGGCGCCCGGCTTATCACGAACACTCACCTCGAGTTCGTCGTAAAAGCCCAGCGCGAGGCCGAGTGTGTCAAAGCCCGGTCCGAGGTTTGCCGTGGTGGCAGGAACCCGAACCGAGACGCGGCGACCCGCGAGGTCCACT
>JBIIKT010000198.1:0-2949 GCA_044233055.1 Microbacteriaceae bacterium | reverse complement strand
GTCTGTGTGCGCTCGGCAAGCCGAACGAGTGCGGCCCAGCCCTCGTCCGTGTCGTTGCCCGCTCCGGCAATGATCACGGGATTCTTCGCACTGTCGAGGTGCCCAACAACTGTCGCCACGGTAGCGGCACTCGGCTCGCCCGAAACAATCGCACTCGCGGGAGCGGGGAAGACCCGCTCCTCGGTGTATTCGGCCAGCCAGTCGTCCATGGGAACAATCACGATTGCCGGGCCCCGGCGTGTGGTGGCCTCGTGATACGCGCGCGCCACGGCGGCCGGAACATCGAGGGGTGTCACGGGTTCGTTGAACCACACGGGGTATTCGCCAACGAGGCCGCGGAGTCGCCCGGCCAGAAACGGTTCGGTGGCGAGGTGTCGACGATCCTGCTGGCCGACCACGATTACGAGCGGCGCGCGGTTGACGCGGGCGGTGGCAATGGCACCCACGGCGTTGCCGAGTCCGGCGGTGGTGTGCACCACAACCATGGCTGCCTTTCGGCGAGCCAGGGCGTAACCGGTGGCCATGCCCACCACCGAACCTTCGTGCAGCGCGAGCGTGAAATCGATGTCGGCCGGAAGGTTGGCCAGCAGAGAGATTTCGGTCGACCCCGGGTTAGCAAACACCGTGGTCAGCTCGTATTGGCGCAGAATGTCAAAGAACACATCGCGCACGGTCTGTGGGGCGGAGGAAGTCATCGTTGTCCTTTGTCTGGCGCCCCGCGAGCGGGGGCATATAACGTTTCGATGCTACCGCCGACGCTCATCGCGCAACACGTCTCGGCCGGCAATCATCAGAGATGTCACACGGCTGTGCAAGTCACTGCGCACATCGTCAATTGACCTCTGCAACGTCGGGCGTAGACTATTTTCACGTCACCTGTTTATTGTCAGGTGGTGTCCACGTTCCCGCGAGTCTCGAGGAGGAGACATGGCACTGCTCGATCCGAAGATTTGGACCGACAAGATTTACATCAACGGCTGGGTTGCCGGCGGTGGCGGTTCGCGCGACGTCGTCTCGCCCTCGACCGGCGAGAAGCTCGGTTCGATTGGTATTGCCAGCGTGGCCGATGCCAACAAGGCTGCCGCTGAGGCCGCCAAGGCTCAGGTCGGTTGGGCCGCTACGCCTCCCGAGCAGCGGGCAGCGATCATGCGCAAAGCCGGCGAGCTTTTTGGCACGCACGCTGCCGAAATCTCCGAGTGGCTCATCAAGGAAGCCGGATCGATTCCGCCCAAAGCTGGTCTCGAGATTCACGTGGCCGAAGGCGAGTGCTTCGAAGCAAGCGCCCTGCCAAGCCACCCCATGGGTAGCGTGCTGCCGTCGAACGACCCGCACTGGAGTTTCATGCGACGCCGTCCGTCGGGCGTTGTGACGGTCATCGCTCCGTTCAACTTCCCCCTCATCCTGTCGATTCGCTCGATTGCTCCGGCCATCGCGCTGGGCAACGCCGTCGTCTTCAAACCAGACCCTCGCACGGCTGTGGGTGCTGGTGCCGCCATTGTTCGGATCTTCGAAGAGGCGGGTCTTCCCCCGGGCGTCTTCCAGCTTGTTAACGGTGGTGCCGACGTGGGTGAGGCCGTAGTCACTGCCCCCGAGGTGCGCGTTGTGTCGTTCACCGGTTCAACGTTGGCCGGCCGCAAGGTCGGTGAGCTCGGTGGCAAGCACCTCAAGCGCACCCACCTCGAGCTCGGCGGAAACAACGCTCTCATCGTGCTCCCGGGTGTCGACATTGCCAAGGCCGCCTCTGCGGGCGCCTTCGGCTCGTGGATGCACCAGGGGCAGATCTGTATGACCACGGGTCGCCACATCGTGCACGAGTCGGTTTACGACGAGTACGTGGCCGCACTCGTGGAGAAGGCCAACCACCTTCCCGTGGGCAACCCGGCCACCGACCAGGTGGCTCTCGGCCCCATCATCGACGCCAACCAGACCGCCAAGGTTCAGTCCATCGTTGACGAAACGGTAAAGCAGGGAGGCAAGCTGGCGGCCGGCGGAACGCACGAGGGCAACTTCTTTAAGCCCACCGTGCTCGCCGACCTCAAGCCCAGCATGAGCGCCTGGAAAGACGAGATCTTTGGTCCCGTTGCTCCCATCATGAAGTTCTCCACGATGGAAGAGGCCGTTGCGCTGGCAAACAACAGCGAGTACGGACTCTCCGTCGGAATTCTGGGTGACGTAGGCGAGGCAATGAAGATTGCTGACCAGCTCAACACGGGAATCCTCCACATCAACGAGCAGACGGTGGCCGACGAGGCGAACATTCCGTTCGGTGGCGTGGGTGCCTCGGGCACGGGATCGCGCTTTGGTGGTGCCGAGGCCAACATCGAAGCGTTCACCGAACAGCAGTGGTTGACGGTTCGCCCGGATATCGCGCCCTACCCGTTCTAAACATGAGGGGGGTCGGGTCGCCTGCGACTCGGCCCCTTTCGCGTTCCTGACCATCGAATCCTCGAGAGGCAGACACATGCCGACAAACGAACCCTTGGTCTCGACCTCGTACGACTTCGACGCGTGGTGCGACGTGCTCAGCGCTAACGACATCCCGATGCAGATCGAGTGTGCCCGCCGCGATACGTTTCGCGCCGAGATGCGCACCAAAAACTTGGGCGGCATCAATTTCTTTGACATTCGTGCCGACGCCCACCGGGCCGTGCGCACCGCCGCGCTTCTCACCTCTGATGACACACGCGTTTACGGCGTGACCCTGCAGATTGAGGGAACCAGCTCACTCACGCAGGACGGACAGACGTCGATTCTGCAGCCCGGCGACTTTGCGCTCTACGATTCCACCCGAGAGTTCGAGCGCGATTTTCCGGAGCCTTACCGTTGTTTCATCGTGCGGTTTCCCCACTCGATGATGCAGTTACCCTCACACACGCTCAGTAGTGTTACGGCAACGCGGTTCGGAGCCAACGACGGCGTGGGCGTGGTTGTCTCGCCGTTCCTCGCCGA
>JBIIKT010000010.1:0-10379 GCA_044233055.1 Microbacteriaceae bacterium | reverse complement strand
CCGACGTTTCTGAGGAAGGCTGGCCTCGAACTCGGTGCCCGAAGACACGGCGTTGCGACCAAAGAGCAGGACAAGTTTGTCTGTCTCCGTTTGCGCAACGGAATCTATGCGCTCGGTTGGCGGGAGGTCGTTCCCGGATCGATCGGCGAGCAGCTGGGCTGTCGGGACAACTGAAGACGCTCCTGACGCTGCTGTGGTGACCGAAGCGGCTGCCGGAAGGCCAACCGGAGCAATGGGGGCCACGGGCATGTGCGGCGCGGGCCCCGCTGTTCCGACAGTTCCCTCAAGAGTGGAGACAACGGCCGTCAGGTCAGCAAGAAAATCTGTCGACGTGGCGTAGCGTGACGCCGGCTGTGGCTCGAGTGCTCGCGCCAGGACGAGGTTGAGAGGCACCGGAATGCGGTCATTGAGACTCGACGCCATGGGAGCACGAACGCCCGTGTAGCCACCCGGAAAAGGAACTCGACCCGTCAACATCGTAAACAAAAGGACACCGACAGAGAAGAGGTCGGCCCGAACATCTGCCGGGGCTGCCGCCAATTCGGGCGCTCGCCACTCCACCGCTTCCTGCGGCACACTCATCCCGGTAACGCTCCGAACGCCAGCCGACAACCCCACGTCGCTGAGCTTTGCCGCACCACTGGTCGAAATGAGCACATTGTTGGGAGTGATGCCCTGATGCGTAATGCCCTTGCGGTGCGCGACGTCGAGCGCAGCAAGGACCTGGCCGGCAATGCGACACGCTTCGACCGGCTTGATGGGGCCTCGGGCAAGGAGATCGGTCAGCGTGAGACCAGAGACGCGCTCCACGATGACGAAGGGTCTCTCGGCCGCGTCTGACGCATCAAACCTCGCCACACCAACGTCGAGCACGTGTGCAATGTTCTCGTGAACGAGTTCGGTTGAAAACCGCGCATCCTGGGTGAATCGTTCGACAATGCGAGGATCGCGGGAAAGCTCGAGCTTGAGGACTTTGAGCGCCACTTTGCGATCCAAAACCGTATCGTCCGCCTTGTAAACGTCGGTGAACATGCCCTGGCCCAGCAGGCCGGTAATTCGGTAGCGTCCAGCGATGAGCGGCGTCTCGTTCACAAGAATCCGATCTAGTTGACGATAATCGGCAGGCTCGATGCCGCCGGCGAGGCGACTCCGTCACACATCACCACGTAGGTCATGTTGTACGTTCCGGCTGCTCCGGGAGCCGTGAGCGTCACGGTGGTCACGCCGGGAGGGTTGGGAGGAGAAATGGCTGCGCCGTTAAACGTGACGGTGTAACTCACCACGTTGAACGTCGCAGGACAGCTGTAGTCCGCCCACGACACATCGAACGAACTTCCCGCAAGTACGGGGCTAGGGTCATCCAGCGTGGCAACACCGGGCGTGCTCAGCGAGGGCGTGTTCTCAAAAAACTGCAGGGTGATGGGATCACTGAACGGCGTGATTCCCGTGGCAGAAACGTAAGAAACCGTGAAGACGTCCTCGGAGTAGTGTGCAACGCCAACGCTGACACGTGTCACGTTCTTCCAGCCGGCCGCCTTGAGCTGAGCCTCGGCAGCGTCGATGTTCTTTCCCACGAGGTCGGTGGGAATAGCCGCCGCCGTGGGCGTGGGCGTGGGTGTTTTGGTGGGCTTCTTTGTGGGCGTTGTTGTGGGGGTTGAGTTCGTCTTTGGCGCGCTCGTGGTGGGCGCTGGCTGGGGGCCAACACCGGCGAAAAGTGCAATGAGTGATCCGACGAGCACAATCACGAGAACGCCACCCAACGAAATGAGCGGCCATGTCCACGGATTGCGCTTCTTGGGGTGAGGAGTCTTCTCGCCCGAATCCGGGATGCTCAGCACAGTTGTGGCGCCCGTCTCGGCGGTGCGCGGCATAACCATCGTTGCGTCGTCGGGGGCGAGTCCGCCCAAGATCTCGGGGACCGCGGCAGCGGCGCCCTGCACGTCTCCGCGTCGAAGAGCCTGGCAGGCACGGGCGAGATGAGCGCACGACGCGGGCCGAGCTTCCGGCCGTTTCGCGATGCAACTCATCACCAGGTTCCGCACGGGCTCCGCGATGGTGTCGGGAAGTGCCGGAGGAGCATCGTTGATGTGTGACATCGCGATGGCCACCTGGGACTCGCCGGAGAAGGGGCGCTTTCCGGCCAGGCACTCGTACGCCACGATGCCCAGCGAGTACACATCGGTCGAGGGGCTTGCCGCGTGTCCACTGGCCTGCTCGGGAGAGAGGTACTGAACGGTACCCATGACCTGACCGGTGGCCGTGAGCGGAACCTGGTCGGCAATACGGGCAATGCCAAAATCGGTGATCTTTACTCGGCCCTCCGGCGTAATCAGCATGTTTCCGGGCTTGATGTCGCGGTGAACGAGACCCGCAGCGTGAGCGGCCTGGAGGGCAGCAGCCGTTTGTCCCACGATGTCGAGCACGCGATCAATCGACAGCGTTTTCTCACGCTCAATGATGGAAGACAGCGGCTCGCCCGGTACCAGTTCCATGACGAGGTAGGCACTTCCGTCTTCCTCGCCGTAGTCGTAGACGTTGGCAATACCCTCGTGGTTCACGAGGGCGGCGTGCCGGGCCTCCGCGCGAAAACGTTCAAGAAATCCCGGGTCGCCCAGGAATTCATCTTTCAAAATTTTGATAGCGACGTTACGCCCAATGACCGTGTCGGTGGCCTGCCACACTTCGCCCATACCGCCCACGGCGATGCGCGATTCGAGCTCGTAGCGACCGCCGAAGTTCATGCCAGCTGAAGGCCTCATTATTTAAGCACCGCCTCTAGAACGGCACGCGCGATGGGTGCCGCAATCAGGTTTCCGTATCCGGTTGTTCCCATGCCGCCGCCGTTTTCTACGACCACGGTTATTGCGTATTTCGGTTCACTGTCCGCGGGGGCAAAACCGGTGAACCACAGTGTGTAGGGTTCGTCCGGACCGTTTTCGGCGGTACCGGTTTTACCTGCAACACTGACATTGTCAATACTGGCACTAGTTGCCGCACCGTTGCTGACACTTGCCTGCATCATGGCGGTGAGCTGTGCCGCCGTCTCGGCACTAATTGGTCGGGAATACTCGCGCGGCGTGAAGGAGGAAATGGGACGCAGGTCGCTTGCCGTGATGCTTTCAATCAGGGTCGGGTACATTTCGACACCTCCGTTTGCAATAGCCGCGGAAACCAAGGCCACCTGCAAAGGCGTTGCCCGCACATCGAACTGGCCGAAGGCCGCCAGGGCTGTTTGCGGCTCATCCATCACCTGGGGGATGTAGCTTCGGGCGGATGTCATGGGAACATCGAAAGTTTGGTTAAAGCCGAACTTCTTTGCCATGTCGACTATGGGCTTGTAGCCCAGCGCCATTCCGAACTCGGCCAGCGGAACATTGCACGAGAGTGACACCGCCGTAAAGAGAGTCACCTGATCGCCGGGCCCGCAGGTTTCTCCGTCGGAGTTACGAATCTCCACGTCGGTTCCGGGTAGAGGGAGGCGTGCCCGATTCTCCACGGTGCTTTCGGGCGTGTAAAGTCCCGACTCGAGAAGCGCGGCGGCAGTCACCAGCTTGAACGTTGACCCGGGCGGATTAAGTGCGCCGATGGGACGATTAATCAACGGTTGCGCCGGATCGTTGTCGAGCCCGTTGTAATACTCGATAACGGCTTCGAAGTTGTGGCCCGCGAGAAGGTTGGGGTCAAACGAAGGTTTGGACACCATGGCAAGAATCTTGCCCGTCGCGACCTCGGTCACCACAATGGACCCCTGGTAGTTACCGAGGGCATCCCACGCAGCCTGTTGCACATCCGGCCGAATCGTGAGGGTTACAGCTGCGCCCTGGGTGGGCCGACCCGTGAGAATACTGTTCAGCTGCTCGAGGAACTGGGATGAGTTGCTTCCGGTCAGGTAGGAGTTCTCGCTTAACTCGATGCCGGAAAGCCCCTGGTTGAGCGTGAAAAATCCTGTGACCGGAGCATAAACAAGGGGGTTGGTGTACTGACGCAAAAAGCGAAAATCATCGTCGACCGGAACCGATTGCGCCAGGACGGTTTCGCCCGCCATGATGGGACCTCGCTGCGCCCGGAAGCTGTCGTAGAGGGTGCGGGTATTGCGGCTGTCGGAAGCGAGGCTGTCCGCCTGCGCTACCTGAATCACTGTTGCGGCGGCAAACAGGGCCAGAAACATGATGAGCATGACGACGCTGACCCGCTTCAATTCACGGTTCACCTCTCAACCACCAATCGCGGTACACGCGACTGTGCGTCCGAGAGCCGCAGCAGGATTGCCACGATCATCCAGTTGGCGACAAGCGAGCTTCCACCGGCGGCCAGAAACGGCGTTGTGAGCCCGGTGAGCGGGATGATGCGGGTGACACCGCCGATGACAAGAAAACATTGCCACGCGATGACGAAAGCGAGCCCGATGGACAAGAGCTTCGAAAAGTCATCCGTGGCGGCGAATCCAATGCGAACTCCGCGTGAAACGAGTAACACAATCAGACACAGAATGCTAAACAGGCCGACGAGACCGAGCTCTTCGGCCAAGCTGGGAATGATGTAGTCACTCTGGGAAACCGGCGTGATGTACGGCATGCCCTGACCAAGCCCCGTCCCAAACAACCCTCCGTGCCCCATGCCAAATAACCCCTGAACCAGTTGGTAGCTTCCGCCGTCGGCGTTAAAGACACTGGGATTGAACGCGTCCAGCCAATTGGCAAACCGACCGCGGACGTAAGTCAAGAACTGGTTTGCCGCGAGCGCCCCGGCTACGAACAGCCCGAGGCCCATCAGCACCCACGAGAGTCGACCGGTGGCCACGTAGAGCATCACCAAGAAGAGCCCGAAGTAGAGCAGTCCCGTGCCGAGGTCACGCTGGAAGATGATAACCAGCATTGACAAGACCCAGACCGCCAAAATGGGCCCGAGATCGCGCCCGCGCGGAAAACGAAGACCCCATAAGCGAGTGCCCACCATGGAGAGGCTGTCACGGTGTTGCACGAGGTATCCCGCAAAGAACACCCCGAGCGCGATCTTTGCGATCTCGCCAGGCTGGAAGGTGAGTTCGCCCAACTGAATCCACACCCGGGCTCCATTCACCTCAACACCCAGCCCTGGCAACAGGGGCAGTAGGAGGAGAATGACGGCGAAAAGCCCAGCGGTGTAGGTATATCGCTGCAGTGACCGCGGTGACCGCACCGCGAGGATCACGCCGACCGTTGCCGCGAGAGCCAGGGCCGTCCAGGCAATCTGTCGAATGGCGAGTGAATCCCAGCCGACGTTTTCGAGGGCCAGGTCGATGCGATAGATCTCCGCGATTCCCAAACCGTTGAGCATCACGGCGATCGGCACAATCAATGCGTCGGCGCGAGGAGCAACAACGCGCAGACACACATGCAGGAGGAGGGTGAGTGCCGCGATGATCGCGCACAGGGCAAAAATCCCAGCGTGGACCTCGCCCATGGTGGCAAGTTGAACCAGAACGAGGGCGAGCGTCGTGATTCCGAACGCCACCGCAATGAGGCCAAGTTCCACATTGCGCATGCGCTGAGGTTCGCGAATTCGCAACATGCGTGGGATGGGCCCGGTATCCACCTTCGTCGCGTCGACAGCCGGACTACTCACCGGTCATCCGATTGAGCGCCGTGACAGCGTCAGAGACGTTGTCGTAAGAAATAGATTGGGTCACCTGCGTTCGCTCGTAGGCAGGCAGGGATGAAACAAGAACGTCACTGTCGAGGTAGACCTGTGAGAGGGCGAGCCCACCGAGAGTGACGGGAATGCCCTGAAAAACCGCCACGTGAGGACCGTTGGCGCCGAGATAAAAACGCGATTGGGTCCAGCTGTATCCCCAGACCGCAGCCGCTACAAGGATTGCGAGTACGACAACGGCAATGATGCCGGCCCTCAGGCGCCGCCGGCCGCGAGCTGACAGCACGCGTCGCTCCGGTGCGGCGGCAGGCCGTGATTCAGAAGGAGTGGTGGGCAGCGGGAGTTCGCTTGTGGATACCGGCACACTGCGCGTTTTTGGCCGTGGGCTAGACCCCGTTTCGCCGGTGCGCACGGCGGGGAGCTTACGCTTTGACGCAGCCGAGCCGACAAAGTCGGCACGGGCTTCACCGTCTTCGCCGCCGACATCGACCACAATCACCGTGATGTTGTCGGGCCCGCCACCGTTCAGCGCGCGGTCGACGAGGCGGGCGGAGACTGTCTCCGGAGCCGAATCTGCCGCCAGCATGTCGCGCACGTGCGCGTCGTCCAGTACCCCGGTGAGGCCATCGCTGCAGAGCAACCAGCGCTCGCCCGGAATGGCCGGTAGGTCTGTCGTGTCTATCGAGGGGTCGTCGTCCACATCGCCGAGGACGCGCATCAGCACGGACCGCCGGGGGTGGTCCTTGGCCTCTGCTTCGGTGATGCGCCCCGCGTCGATCAGCTGCTGAACGAACGTGTGGTCCGCTGTGACCTGCGTTAGTTCGCCGTTGGAGAGTCGGTAAATGCGCGAATCACCGATGTGTGCCACCACGAACCGGTCACCCACGCGCACCATGCCACTGACCGTCGTTCCCAGACCAGCGAGTTCAGGGTTACTGTCAACCACGTGAGAGAGCTTCTCGTTGATCGTTTTGAGTTGCGCGACGAGGGCAGCGCGAGCCTCGGCTACCGATGAAAAGCGTCGGTCAAGAGCCGCGAGGTCTCGAACCGCTATTCCGGAGGCAACGTCACCCCCGGCGTGACCCCCCATGCCATCTGCTACGACAAAAAAGAACTGACCGGCGTAACCGGAATCCTGGTTTGACGTTCGCACGCGGCCAACGTCGGATCGGGCCGAAACCAGAGGGCTCATGAGTCCTCCCGAATGTCGAAGACCGTCTGACCCACGGTTATGGGCGTACCCGGCACGACGGCCGTCGGTGCCGATATCCGCTCACCGTTGACCAGGGTGCCGTTGGTGCTATCGAGGTCGGATATCTGCCACGTGCCGCGTCGCAACTCAAGAACGGCATGCCGCGTCGACGTGTAGTCGTCACGAATGACGAGCGTTGAATCGGAGGCACGCCCGATTGTGATGGCGTCGGTTCCCATCGGGATACGCTCGCCCTTCTTTGGCCCCGCGGTGATTACCAGGGCCAGGGCTTGAGACGATGTGGCCGCGGGAGCTGAGACGACCCCGTGCGCTTGCGTGAGGAACGCCGAAGCGTCGGGTGACATAGCGCGGGGCACCGACGTGAGTCGTTTGGCCCGCTGGCCAAAAAGGTCGCTTCGAACGGCGTACACGACAAAGAACACAAAGACCCACATCAGCACAAGAAATGCGATGCGAAACACGAAGAGAGTGAGCTCGCTCACCGGGAACTCCAGAAGGCGTCTCGAACGGGAGCCGCGGGTGATGCGCCCGCTGTTCGCTGCGCGGGACCCGTTCCGCCGCGTGTTTCGGGCACAACGTGAAAGACCACGCGCGTCGAGCCCAGCTCAATGACCGAGCCAGATTCAAGGCCGGCAACGTTCAGCCGTGAGCCGTCGAGCCGTGAGCCGTTGGTGGAGCCGAGGTCGCGAACCTGAGCGCGAGAGCCGTCCCACGTGAATTCAACGTGTCGCCGAGAAATCGATGAGTCGTTTACCGTGACGTCGGCGTCAGAGCCTCGGCCGATGACCGTGACCCCCTTGGTGAGCACGTGGCGCTTTCCGTTGATATCGATAACGGCAGACCACGTGACCGCCCCCCGAACATTTTGAGCGTCGATGACCAAAAGCCCCACGGAAAGTGAGCTGTCGGCCTCGAGCGAGAGGCGAATGCCGCCGGGGAACTGATACCCCTGGGCCTGCGCGTGTTTGGTGAGCTGCTTGGCGATTTCGTCGGTGAGGGTTCGGCCCATCGCAGAGAGGCGGTCGAAGTCGGGCCGAGAGAGCCGCACGGTGAAGACGTTGGGGACGAGGATTCGGTCGCGCGCGACAACGCTTGCCTGAGTGTCGATCTCGCGACGAAGGGCGGCGGTGATCTCAACCGGTTGCACGCCAGAGCGAAACGTCTTGGCGAACGCGGTGTTTACCGCACGCTCAAGGCCGCGCTCAATGCGGTCAAGAATGCCCAAAATAACCTCGCCCGATTGCCGTTGTGGTCATGCCCATGCTACCGGCGGGCCGGGACAAACCCCTGTGACATGGCTGGGGGCGAGCAATGCGCTAGGGGGCCTTGAACGTTACGCTCGCATCGAGTCCGCCCTCGGGGCGCGGAGTGAGCGCGGCGGCAGCGCCACTGGCCCGGGCAAGCTGGGCCACGATGGCGAGCCCGAGCCCACTCCCCGTGTTGTCGCTGGCTGCGCGCCAAAATCTGTCGAACGCGCGCGTGCAGTCTTCGACGGTCATGCCCGGCCCCTGGTCGAGAACGTGCAGCTCAACGGTTGTTGCTGACTTAGCCACGCGCACGGTCAGGGTTGACTTGGGCGGAACAATGCTGAGGGCGTTGTCCACATAGTTATCGATAATTTGCTCCACCGCGGTGGGGACGGCCAGCGCGAGAGCGGCCACGGGACCCTCGTAGCGAACCCTGATAGCCGATTCGGCAGCGAGGGGCTGCCAGTGTTCGATGCGGGCCCTCGCGATGCTGGCAACATCGAAGGTCTCGATGGGAGCGGCCTTCGCTTCCGTGCGACTCAGCATGAGCAAGCCCTCGATGATGTTGCCCAGGCGGTCTGCCTCGGCCTCCGCCGCCGCGATGCGGAGCTCCGCGCCCGCCGGATCCTTCGTTACCATGTCGCGTGCCCGCTCGAGCTTCAGGCGCAGGGCCGTAAGGGGTGTGCGCAGCTGGTGGGAGGCATCGGCGGCGAAGGTTCGCTGCTGCGTCACGAGGCCATCGAGGCGGTCGGCCATGAGGTTGAACGAACGGGAGAGCGACTTGATCTCGGGCGCCCCGCGTTCGTCGGCGCGAGCGGACAGGTCGCCTTCCGCAAGGAAAACGGTGGCACGTTGCAAGAGCTTGAGTCGGCGCGTCACACTGACAGACAGAATGAACCCCACGACGCCGGCCAAAATGAGCGTAATGATCGCAACGATAATGAGTAGCTGTAGTTGCGAATTGACTTGGTCAACGACGGTCTGATTGGGAAAGGTGAGCCTCACGGCGCCAATAATTTTGTCCCCGCTCAACACGGGAACGGTCACATAAACGAGTTGCTGGCTCAGTGACGTGGAATAGCGCTCGCCGGTTGCGATTTGACCGGTGAGCGCCGTGGCAATTTCTGGGCGCGTGGAGTAATCGCTGCCCACGGACGCTTGGTCGTCGTCGCTCGTCACAACGGCCATACCCGTGTTGTCTACAACCACAACGCGCGCGCCACCGGCTTTGCGGTAGGTCTGGGCCACCGAGGCGAGATTTGAAATCGCGGTCGGCGCGGGCTTGCCCAGCGCCTCTTGCGAGCGTCCGGCGAGCACGAAGGCATCCTTTTCGAGGCTCGTGATGAGGCGGGAGTATTCGGTCGTTTGCAGATAACCCGCGAGCGGAATGTCTTGCACCAGGACGACGAGGAGAATCACGGCCATGATGGCGGCCATGAACCGCCATTTCATGTCGGTTGACCGAATCGAAACCCTACGCCGCGCACCGACTCAATCCATCCGGCACTGCCCAACTTCTTTCGAATGGCGGCCACGTGAGCATCCAGGGTCTTGGTGGTGCCAAACCAGTTGGTGTCCCACACGTCGTTGAGGATGTCGCTGCGCCGACAGACGGCGCCCGGATCTTCGGTGAGGTAGACGAGAAGCTCAAATTCGGTGGGTGTGAGGTGAATGTCGGTACCGCTCAGCGAGACGCGCTGTGCACGCGTGTCGATGCTGAGGGGCCCAAACGAGCGCTCAACGGGGCCGGAGGAGGCCTCGGCGGGTGCGGTTCGACGACCCACCGCGCGAATACGTGCCACCAGTTCGCGCATTCCGAACGGCTTCACCACGTAATCGTCGGCACCCATTTCGAGGCTCACGACGCGGTCGATTTCGTCGCCCCGCGCACTGACCACAATGATCGGTACCGCACTCTCTTTACGTATCGCTCGGCACACGTCGGTTCCGTCCATGTCGGGCAGCCCGAGGTCGAGCAGAACGAGGTCGGGGGCGAACGTGACAAAATCCGCGAGGGCTGCGGCGCCGCTAGCACTGTGGTGGACCTCAAACGAGGCATCGGCAAGCCCATCCATGATGCCGTCGGCAACCGACGCATCGTCCTCAACGACAAGTACCTTCACGCGCCCCATTCTGCCGGTATTCGCGCGCGAAGAACTCGTTGACCCCATAAATCACGCAACCTTTGATGTTTCTTTGACGAACGGCGGGCGTTCGTGAAGCCACGAGTTCGTAGCGTGAAGATATGAAATCACCTCTTGTGACCGTTCTCACCGTTGTTGGTGTTC
>JBIIKT010000009.1:0-10432 GCA_044233055.1 Microbacteriaceae bacterium | reverse complement strand
GCACTTCTCGGCCATCGATATGGACGGATACAAGGTGCTTGAAGAAGGTCAGCGCGTGGAGTTCGAGGTTGGCACGGGCGCCAAGGGCCCCCAGGCCGAGTCGGTCCACCTGGCCCCGTAAAACACTTTCTTTGGGGCGTGCCCCAAACTAACGCCGTCCTCCTTGCGAGGACGGCGTTAGTCTGTAAAGGATGACAATGCGCGGTTCTTCTCGAATTCTGCTCGCAACGGCGGCTGCGTTAGTTGTGGCGACGACTCTGGCGGGGTGCGTTCCGGCTGAACCGAGATACGAGTACGCGCCTCATCACACGCCGGCCCCGGCCACAGCGCTTGCGCCCCTGCGCGGAATAGTCGTTCCGGCTGGTTCGCTGAACCGCCCCTCCCTGTGCGCCAAAGTCGACAACCACCAAGAGGCACGCCCGCAATACGGGCTCAACAGCACGGACATCGTTTTTGAGCAATTCGTCGAGGGCGGGCTCACGCGTTACGTGGCCTGTTGGGATTCCAACGTGCCCGATCAGGTGGGACCTGTTCGCTCGATTCGCCCTATGGACCCCGACATCATTTCACCGTTCGGCGGCATCGTGGCGTACTCGGGTGGCCAATCCCGATTTGTTGAGATGATGCGCGACACGGTGGTCTACAACGCCATTGATGGCCAAGCAGACACCGAAGAGACCATGTACCGCACCGACGACAAGGATGCCCCGCACAACGTGGGAGTGGCGGCTAACCAGATCATTTCTCAGCACCTCGACCTCGCCCCGCCACAGCAGGTGTTCGCTTTCTCGAGCAGTGTCGCAACATCCACGCCCGTTCGGGACGGTGTTCCCCAGTCAACGATCAACGTGACGTTCTCCGATGAACGTTATCCGTCGTGGACCTACGATCCGGCAACCCAGGTTTACCTTCGCTCGCAGGAAGGTGCGCCAGACTTCGATGATGCCGGTGCGCAGATTCAATCCACAAACGTCATTGTGATGATGGTCCAGCTCGATTGGCAGTACCGGCCCGTTCCGCGCACCATCATGATTGACAGCGGCGAAGCATGGGTGTCATCCGGCGGCAAGACGGTGCACGCCACATGGTCCAAGGCCTCGCGCGAAGCTCCGATTTTGTTTGTTGATGACCGCGGCCTGATCATTCGGATCGCACCGGGCAACACGTGGATTGAGATGCCCCCCGCTGCTTCCGGCTCCGTGAGCTTTGTTGGCGCCGCAGGCTAGTTTCGACTCTTTTCTTCAGGCGTCTCCGGTTTGCACTCCCGGTAGGAGAGTGCCAATATTGGAGTTAGCACTCGACACAACTGAGTGCTAATTGGTTACTTCACCCCAACGTCCGGGAGGGACGAAAGACAATGGCAAAAATCATTGCGTTTAACGAAGAGGCCCGCCGTGGCCTCGAGCGCGGACTCAACATCCTCGCTGACGCCGTCAAGGTAACGCTCGGCCCCCGCGGCCGCAACGTTGTTCTTGAGAAGAAGTGGGGAGCCCCCACCATCACAAACGACGGCGTGTCCATCGCCAAGGAAATCGAGCTCGATGAGCCCTTCGAGAAGATCGGCGCCGAGCTGGTTAAGGAGGTCGCCAAGAAGACCGATGACGTGGCCGGAGACGGAACCACGACGGCCACGGTCCTCGCTCAGGCGCTCGTTCGCGAGGGGCTGCGCAACGTCGCCGCTGGCGCCGACCCCATCACCCTCAAGCGCGGCATCGAGAAGGCCGTTGAGGCGGTCACCAAAGAGCTCGTAGCTTCCGCAAAAGAGATCGAGACAAAGGAAGAGATCGCTGCTACGGCATCGATTTCGGCCGCCGACCCCCAGATTGGTGCCCTGATCGCCGAGGCCATCGACAAGGTGGGCAAAGAGGGCGTCGTCACCGTTGAGGAGTCGAACACGTTCGGCACCGAGCTGGAGATCACCGAGGGCATGCGCTTCGACAAGGGATTCCTGTCGGCGTACTTTATGACCGATCCCGAGCGTCAGGAAGCGGTCTTCGAAGACCCGTACATCCTGATCGTGAACTCCAAGGTGTCGAACATCAAGGACCTGCTCCCCATCGTCGACAAGGTGATTCAGACGGGCAAGCAATTGCTCATCATTGCCGAAGATGTCGATGGAGAAGCCTTGGCCACTCTCGTCGTCAACAAGATCCGCGGCATTTTCAAGTCGGTTGCCGTCAAGGCTCCCGGCTTCGGCGACCGCCGCAAGGCCATGCTTCAGGACATCGCCATTCTCACCGGCGGACAGGTCATTAGCGAAGAGGTCGGCCTCAAACTCGAGAACATCGGACTCGAACTGCTCGGTCACGCGCGCAAGATTGTCGTGACCAAAGACGAGACCACGATCATCGATGGTGGCGGAGACCCGGCGGGCATTGCCGGTCGCGTCTCGCAGATTCGCGCCGAGATTGAGAACACCGACAGCGACTACGACCGTGAGAAGCTGCAGGAGCGCCTGGCCAAACTGGCCGGCGGTGTTGCTGTGATCAAGGCGGGTGCCGCAACCGAGGTGGAGCTCAAGGAGCGCAAGCACCGCATCGAGGATGCTATTCGTAACGCCAAGGCTGCCGTTGAAGAGGGCATCGTCCCCGGCGGCGGCGTGGCACTCATCCAGGCCGGAGCGAAGGCGTTTGCCAAGCTCAAGCTCACGGGCGACGAGGCTACGGGTGCCAACATCGTGCGCGTTGCAATCGAGGCACCGCTGCGCCAGATCGCCATTAACGCGGGTCTTGAGCCCGGCGTAGTTGTGGACAAGGTGCGTAGCCTCCCCGACGGTCACGGCCTCAACGCTGCCACCGACGAGTACGGTGACCTGGTTGCCCAGGGCATTATCGATCCGGCCAAGGTTACGCGCTCTGCTCTGCAGAACGCCGCATCAATTGCCGGCCTGTTCCTCACCACCGAGGCCGTTGTTGCCGAGAAGCCCGAGAAGGCCGCTCCCAACATGCCCGACCCCGGTGCCGGAATGGACTTCTAAGTCTGAATACGACGAAGGGCTCCCCACTCGGGGAGCCCTTCGTCGTTTGCTCTCCTGCTCGCACCCTCCCAAACAGGTCCACGCCGAGGCGTGGTCTATTGGAACATGCGCACGTGGGCGAGCTCCATCTCGGCGTATTGCCGACCGGCCAGGGCGAGGGCATCGTTGAGCGCCGTGAGATCACCCTCGAGTCGGGTTTGTGTCTGACGCCATCGGCTCACCACCGCCTGAAACGCTGTTGCTGCTGGCCCCGTCCACGAGACCTGTAGTCCGGTCAGGCTCGTGTGTAAGGCCGCAATGTCCGTTTGAATGCGCGCAATCTGAGCTCGGGCGGTTGCTGCCGTACTACTCACCGCAGAGCTGTCAATATGAAACGTTGTCACGTGCGTCTCCTCTCACGGGTAATCGTGTCAGGTGACTGGACAGCGAAACTGTCCGACGCGGTGATGTGTGGAAAACAGGGCTAGAGCCCGAGCACCTCGGGCGAGTTCGTGGGACCGTTCGCGGGCAGGCTGACCCGGAAGGTCGCGCCGCCGCCGGGCGTCTCGTCGACGGCGATTGACCCCTCGTGCACCGCCACTATCGACGCCACAATCGCGAGCCCGAGTCCTGAGCCACCGGTTTCGCGGGCTCGCGACGAGTCTGCTCGCCAAAATCGCTCAAAGATTTTTTCGCGCACCTGCGGCGGGATTCCGTCGCCGTGATCAATCACCTCAATGACGCCATTGCCCGATTCGTCACGGCCAACGCCAATCTCCAGAGGACTTCCCGGCGCGGTGAAGCGCAGCGCATTGCCCATCAGGTTGGTAATCAACTGGCGAATCTTGTTCTCTTCGGCGGTAATGAGCAGCGCGGTCGGCGGTTCGTTAGAGCCAATCGCGTGCACGGTGACCTTGCGTTCCGGATCGAATGCACGGGCATCGAGCGCGGCGTCGGCGGCAAGGGCGGCGAGATCTAGCTCGGCAAGCTCGAGCGGCCGCGCTTCGTCGAGTCGCGCCAGCGCCAGGAGGTCTTCGACGAGGATTCCCATGCGGATGGCCTCCCGCTCGATGCGGTCCATCGCCTGTGACACATCCTTCTTGCTCTTCAAGGCCCCCATGCGATACAGCTCGGCGTACCCGCGCACCGAGACAAGGGGGGTGCGAAGCTCGTGGCTGGCGTCGCCAACAAACCGGCGCATCTGGTCGATGGTGCGCGCACGATCGGCGAAGGCGCGGTCGATGCGCCCCAACATGGTGTTGAGCGCGCGCGTCACCCGGCCCACCTCCGTATTGGGGGTAGACCACGGCAGACGCTGACTAAAGTCGCCATCGGCGATGGCCGCGGCAGTTTTCTCAACGCGCCGAAGTGGACTAAAGGTGGTTGTCACAAGAAGTCTTGTGAGGAGGGCGCCAATAATGACAACCCCGATGCCGAAGCCCAGAAAGATGGAGAGGTAGGTGGCCATAAGTCGGTCGACGCCGGTAGTGGCCAGGGCTACAACCACCGTGCCAAACGAGTCGGGTGAGTTGGCAAACTGAACCGGAACGGCAACGGCGTGGAATCGCACGCGGGAATCGCGACTCATCATGTCAAAAATTGACCCGCCGAGCTCCTGCGTCTTGCTCAGCGTGAGGCTTGCCGGCACCACGGGACGAACGTTAAGGCTCTTGTCGAGCCAGTTCTCTTCGAGGCGGCTTCCGGAGGCATCCAACACCACGTAGTAGTACTCGTTGGGAGCCGTGGCGAGCCCGCTCGACTCGCTGCTGGCATTGACGACCCGGGAAATGTCGGCGCTCATGACCTGAATTTGCGCGTCAAGCTGTCCGATGAGCGCAGGCTTGAGCATAGCCATGGTTCCCACGCCGGTGACCAAGAGCCCCATGGTGAGCAACAGCGTTGTCACGCCCGTGATTTTGGTGCGCAGCGAAACTTCGTTCCACCGGTCCGGAAGTGACAATGCCATAGCCCTCATTGTGGCAGGACGCGCCTGAGTATTACCTCTTCTTCCTAGGACGCCTTGGCGATCTTGAGCATGTACCCGAAGCCGCGTTTGGTCTGGATGAGCGGTTCTGACGCCACGGGATCAATCTTGCGTCGAAGGTACGAAATGTAGGACTCCACAATGCCCGCGTCGCCGTTGAAGTCGTACTCCCACACGTGGTCGAGAATTTGCGCCTTGCTGAGCACGCGGTTGGGATTGAGCATCATGTAGCGGAGCAGCTTGAACTCGGTGGGACTCAGGTCGAGAACGTGATCGCCCACACGCACTTCGTGGGTGTCTTGGTCCATTGATATCTCACCGGCACGGATGAGAATCTCGTCGTCCTCCTGCATCGTGCGACGAAGAATCGCCTTGATGCGCGCCACAATCTCATCGAGGCTAAACGGCTTGGTCACGTAGTCATCGCCACCGACCGTGAGGCCCATGATCTTGTCTTGCGTGTCGTCTTTCGCCGTGAGGAACAGGATGGGCGCGGTGTATCCCGATGAGCGCAAACGCTTTGTCACGCTAAACCCATTCATGTCGGGAAGCATGACATCGAGAACAATCAGATCGGGCTCTTCGGCGAGCACGGCAGAAATGGCTGCCGCACCGTTGCCGACGGCCCGAACGGCGAAACCGGCAAAGCGAAGGCTGGTGGTCAGCAGGTCGCGGATGTTCGGTTCATCATCAACTACGAGAATTTTTGGTCCAGTCATGGGAACAGTATCTTGATGTTGCCTGAATGCTACCTGAATGTTTACAGATTTCTGCTGACTACAGGCTGGACGCATCCACGATGTCGTAGGTGTAGCCCTGCTCGGCCAAAAAGCGCTGTCGATTCTGGGCGTAGTCCTGATCAACCGTGTCGCGGGCGACCAAGGTATAGAAGGTGGCCGAGCGACCATCCTGCTTGGGCCTCAGGAGGCGACCCAGGCGCTGTGCTTCCTCCTGTCGCGAGCCAAAGGCACCGCTGACCTGAATGGCCACACTGGCCTCCGGCAGGTCAATCGAGAAGTTGGCCACTTTGCTGACGACCAGCACCCGAATCTCGCCCACCCGGAATGCCTGGAACAGGCGCTCGCGCTCGTCGATGGGCGTCGCTCCCGTGATCTCGGGTACACCCAGCGCCTCACCGAGCTCGGCAAGCTGATCGAGGTACTGGCCAATGACCAGAATTCGATCGTCCGGATGCCGGTCAATGAGTTTGCGCACCACGGCCAGCTTTGTGGGGCTGGTAGCGGCCAGTCGATAGCGCTCCTTATCGGTTGAGGCGGCGTACGTGAGCCGTTCGTCCCCCTCGAGATCGATGCGAATCTCCACGCAGACGGCGGGGGAAATAAAGCCCTCTGCCTCAATTTCCTTCCAGGGTGCGTCGAAGCGCTTAGGTCCGATGAGGCTAAACACGTCGGACTCCCGACCGTCTTCACGAATCAGAGTAGCCGTGAGCCCGAGGCGGCGACGTGCCTGAAGCTCGGCGGTCAACTTGAAGACCGGAGCGGGCAGGAGGTGCACCTCGTCGTAGATCACCAATCCCCAGTCGAGGGCGTCGAGCAACTCAAGGTGCGCGAACTCGCCCTTTCGCTTGGCCGTAAGAATTTGATAGGTCGCAATGGTGACGGCCTTGATCTCCTTGAGCGATCCCGAGTACTCGCCCACGTCGTCGGCCGTCAGGTTGGTGCGCTTGAGAATCTCGTCGCGCCACTGACGTGCGGAGACGGTATTGGTGACCAGGATGAGAGTATCGGTCTTGGCCTTCGCCATGGTTCCCACACCCACGAGGGTCTTGCCAGCCCCACACGGCAGCACGACAACCCCCGAACCACCGCTCAGAAAGTGCTCTACGGCATTCTCTTGGTAGTGCCGGAGGTTCCACCCGTCGGTGACGAGGCTGATTTCTTTGTGGGCGCCGGGTCGAAAGCCCGCGTTGTCTTCTGCCGGCCAACCCAGATTAACCAGCTCCTGCTTGAGGGTGCCCCTGGCCCACGCGGCAATTTCGTAACTACCGTCGGACCGCTGATCGACCAGCAGGTCGCGCACTTTTGTGGCCTTAGTTACCTCGGTGAGAATGGCGGGATTATCCCCACGTAAGACGAGGGTGTCGCTGTCGCGCTCAATAGAGAGGCGACCGAAACGGTTCATCGTGTCAACGATGTCGGCGCAGACGCTAGAGGGCACCGGGAACTTGGCGTTGCGCTCAAGCGTGCCCAACACCTCGTCGGCGGTGTGACCGGCAGCGCGCGCATTCCAGAGGCCGAGGCGAGTGATGCGATAGGTGTGAATGTGCTCCGGGGCCCGCTCCAGCTCGGCGAAAACCGCGAGCTCGTGTCGCACTGACGTGGCGTCGGCATGAGCAACTTCGAGCAAAACAGTGCGATCGCTCTGAACGATTAAGGGTCCGTCGGGCATAAATACTAAGGCTACAGTGCTGGGCTGACCGCGGTGATGAAAGCGAGCGGCAGCGTGCGTTCTACCGCACCGCGAAGGTCGCGACCCCGCAAGCGGCCGTTAGCCAGCGCCGTCACCTCGAGTTCGAAGTCCCGCTCACCGTCGGGCATCTGCACCGTCACCGTCACGCGCTGTTTGTTGCGGATAGCCAGGTCGAGCTGACGCTTCAGCCAGGACGCATCCATGGGGATGTCTTCGTCTCGCTCGCGGAGACGTGTCACGAGTGCGTGAAGGGCCGCATCTGGAGCCTCCTCGGGCACCTCCTCGAGCCCGGGTGAGGTATCCACGGCTACTGCGGGATAGCCGGCTTCAACCAAGACACTCATGACCGCCCGCGGTTCGAGGGCCGTGCCGAACGTCCGCACGCCTGTGGGCGCGAGCTGCAGGTGTCGCACATTACTGTCTACTCCCAGCAAGCTGGCCAGCTGATCCGTAGCAGCCTCAACCATCGTGCGCCCGGCAATCCGCGAGACCCGCACGCTGCCGTGCTTGGCCGCCAAGTCGTTGATCAAATAGACGAGATTCTGCGGCAGCTCGGTGAGGGAGTGCTCCAACAGGAAGGCCAGAAGCGCCTCACCGTCATCGCCGGTTGCCAACGCACGCGAGATGCTCTCGGCGCTGATCCGAAAGGTGCTGGCCATGCCGCGCGACTCGACGTGGGACATGGCACGCAGCCGTGCCGAGGCACGAGCGCTGAGGGGTCCGGGCGCGATGATAGATAGGTCGTGCTGAACAATGAACGTTTCCACCTCAGCGGGGGCATGGGCTAGGGCATAAGCGCGCACGTGCTCGAGGTCAGCGTCTCCGGCACCGTCGCCAAGCACTGCGAGGGCAACAGGGCTCACGTTCGCTTCTCGAACGAGGCCGAGCACTCGTGCGGTGCTCACGGCTTCGATGAGCGCCGGCATGATCCACGCGTGACTCACAATGAGCCGGCGCTCGGCGGCCGCTTCGAGAGCCTCTACCGTCCAGACGGTTGCGCTCAAGATCTGTTGCCCGGCCGAAGGAATGCGCTCACGCCACGTAGCAACGAGCCAGAGCCAACGCTCAAGCGTGGTCATCTGCTCCCACTCAGCCATATGTTGGGTCACCACCCGGAGGGTTCCGAGACGGCTACTCATCAGCGGGGTGTTCAGAGCCCACGTGACGAGTGACTGCAGGTCGGTATCAGAGCGCGGCATGACCGCCTCGAGGTGCGCTGTGGAGGCCTTGGCGAGGGTTCCTGTTCCGTTGACTCGTGCGGGCACGTGCGTGACGGCGGTGAGCAGGTCATCCAGCAGGCTGACTGCCACAAGACCCTCGTGCAGGGCGGCCACGGCGTCGTCGAGGTTTGCCAACGAGGGGCCAGCGTGGGGTTCGGCGGAGCTACGCGCGGAAGCGACTCCGACCGCGGTGATCCAGTGGCTAGCCCGCTCAGAAACCTCGGGAAAAATGTGGTCGGGGTCTCCCAAGAGAAGCACGTCGCACGTGGCGAGGAGTTCGGAGCTAGGATTCCCCGCAGCAACCTCCGCGAGCTCATCTTTGCTGAGACGTGCGAGTCCGTGATCGATACTGGGGATCGCGAGAAGTGCTTCGGCGAGGTCGAAGAGGTCACGCACGCCGATTGTTTTGGGCACGCGAATCGCGAGCGCGCTGACAAGAACCTGCTCGTCGTGACGAGCCAGACGGTTGACGAGAGGCAAGGCTGAACTCACGGGGTATCCCGCCGCTGGCTCTGTTGCCCCACGGACGCAGCCGCGTTCACTTGGTGCGCGGTGTTGACTTGCGGCGCCGAGACCAGTTAATCACGATGAGAACGACGAGAAGGATGAACGCCGTGGGCAAGCCGATGAGGGGGAGAGCCGCCACCGCGGGCCAGACGCCCACGGAAAAGTCCGTTGTTCCGCTGACCGAAGCAATCAGGGTAGCCGCGAAGCAGACGAGTGTGAGTCCGACAATTGATGCCACCATGGTGGCGAGAACCCTTTCAAGGCGGGAAGTTTCAGGTGCGGAAGGAGAGGCCATCTTCCAAGAATAGGGCGAGAGTATTTCGTCCCGGTAAACTGAGACCGTCGAGATACGGGAGGTGAACATGCCAACGGGCAAAGTTAAGTTTTACGATGACGATAAAGGCTTTGGATTTATCGCGTCAGATGAGGGCGGCGAGGTCTTCTTGCACGCGTCTGCGGTGCCCGAGGGCGCCCGCATTGCTAAGGGCACGCGTCTCGAGTTTGGACTGGCCGACGGTAAGCGCGGACCCCAGGCCCTCTCGGTGCGCGTGATTGAAGCACCCACGGTGTCTCGAACCAATCGCAAACCTGCCGACGACATGGCCATCATTGTTGAGGATCTTGTCAAGCTCATGGATGGAATTGGTTCAAAACTCAAGAACGGCCACTACCCCGATGCCGCGCACGGAAAAAAGGTGGCAGCCATGCTGCGCCGCGTGGCAGAAGAACTCGATGCCTAACTCCACAACACCGCCCGTCGCATCAGAAGAACAGCGTGCTCTGGCGCTCTCGGCGCTCGCTGATTTTGCGCCCATGGATGCGGTGGGTCCGCTCGTTGCCACGCACACCGAACCCGACGGCATCACGGTGCTGCAGTTCACGTGCGGTCTGGCGGGATATCCCGGTTGGCTCTGGACGGTCGCGCTGGCCACCATCGACGGAGACGCTCCCACTGTGGTCGAAGCCGAACTGCTGCCCGACGAGGGTGCGCTCGTGGCACCCGAGTGGATTCCGTGGTCGGTGCGTCTCACCGAGTATCTCGAGGCTCAACGCAAAGCCGTCGAAGAGGGAACGCTCAGCGAAGCCGAAGTGCTTGAGGTCGTCGACGATGACGATCTGCTCTCCGCGGACGATGACCTCGTGCCCATCGACGATGACGACGATGATGACGACGATGATGATGACGATGACGATGATGACGACGATGACGACGATGACGATGACGACATCGACGAACACGATCTGGCGCCGTCAGACGCGCACGATCACCTCAATGAAGAAGATCTTGCCGAAGACAACCTGCACATCGTGGACGACAGTGAATCGTTCGAAGAG
>JBIIKT010000197.1:0-2980 GCA_044233055.1 Microbacteriaceae bacterium | reverse complement strand
ACAAACGTGCGCCACGCGCTATCGACCGCTTCAATCTCATGGCAGACCAGCCCGTAGCTCACGGCGCTCGCGCCGGCGCATCCGTAGCCGTTGAGGTGCATGCCGAGGAATCCCGTTGCCGCGACCAGCGGGATGAGCTCGGTGCGAAAGTACTTGGCGTCGAAGTCGTCTTCAACCGTCGGCGCAATCTGCGTCTGCGCAAACTCTCGCGCCTTCTGCTGCCAGCCGCGTTCCTCGTCGCTGAGCAGGGCGTCAAAGGCGAACACCTTGTCGGTAAGCGCTACGTTCTCAAATTTCTTGGACACTTAGTGATCCTCTTTCCAGTTGGCTTCAGGATGCTCGCCCAAGTGAGGCGGGGGCAACAAATACTGTGCGGGTGATTCCAGCAGGTGGATAGGGTTGGCCGCGGACCGAACAGCCTCGCCATCCCGCTCGAGGCTCGCGGCGGGGTCGAGTCCTAGACGCTCGGCGAGGTCGAACGCTTCCGAAATCGAATTGACCGGGCCCACCGGAAGTCCAGCGCTCGCCAAGTCATCGACCCACTCGGCAGCCGAGCGCTCGGCCAAGAGCCTTTCAAGCTCGGAGGTCAGCGCATCCCGATGCGCCACCCGGTCGGCATTCGTCACAAAGCGCGCGTCGGTTGCCAAGTCGGCATTGCCCAGCTTTGTCACGAGAAGCGCGAAGTGCCGATCAGACCCCACGGCGATCACGATCGGCCGATCGGCCGCCCGATACAACTCATACGGCGAGATGCTCGGGTGTGCGTTGCCCATGCGCCTAGGGTCAACGCCCGTGTTGAGCACGGCGCTGGACTGATTGCTCAGTGCTGAGAGCAGACTTGTTAGTAGGTCAATCTCGCAGCGCTGCGGGGCGGGCTGCTCGCCGGCCGCTGCCGCCGCGTCACGGTTGCGCAGGGCCAGGAGGACTCCTGAGAAGGCATTGAGACCGCTAATCACGTCCACCAGGGCCACGCCCGCCTTCGTGGGCTCACCCTCTGGCGACCCCGTCACGCTCATCAGCCCACCCATGGCCTGAATGAGGAGGTCGTATCCGGCCAGGTCCTTGCCCGCACCGGCGCCGAAACCGGTCAGCGAGCAGTAGACAATGTCGGGCTTGATAGCGGCAATCGAGTCGACATCCAAGCCGAACTTGGCCATCACGCCGGGGCGAAAGTTTTCCATGATCACGTCGGCTGTGCTCACGAGCTCCAGCGCCCGCGCGTGATCGGCCGGGTCGTTGAGGTCGAGAACGAGCGAGCGCTTATTGCGGTTGACGCCAGAAAAATACGTGGAAGACCCGTCCGCCGCCTTGGGGGGAGCCCACGCGCGTGTTTCATCTCCCACCGGCGACTCGATTTTGATCACGTCCGCGCCAAAATCAGCCATCATCATGGTGGCGTAGGGTCCGGCCAACACCCGCGTAAAGTCAAGAATGCGGATGCCCGACAGGGGTAGGGGGCGTGCTGTCGGCTCTGAACTCACAGTTCCCATCCTATTCGCGACATTTTTTGTCTATGCTCAGCGTCAGGAGGTATCCATGTCGGTTACAGCACTAAAGAATTTTGTCGGCGGAAAATCAGTTGAGTCCGAGTCGAAGACGACCATCAACGTGATTGATCCCTCAACCGGAGAGGTGTACGCCACCATCCCGGATTCCACGGAGAAGGACGTGGCCAAGGCCTACGCCGCAGCCAGGGCGGCCTTTGCCGAATGGAAACAGACCACGCCCTACGAGCGCCAGGTGGCCCTCCTCAAGGTGGCTGACGCCATTGAAGCGCGGGGCGAAGAGCTGGCCGCCATTGAATGTCGCAACACGGGAAAGCCCCTCGCCCGATTCATGGAAGATGAAGTGCCGGCCGCCGTCGACGAGTTCCGCTTTTTCGCGGGCGCCGCGCGTAACCTCGAAGGTCGGGCCACCGGTGAATACATGAAGGACCACACCTCCTCCATCCGCCGCGAGCCCATTGGTGTCATCGGTCAGGTCACTCCCTGGAACTACCCCTTCATGATGGCCGTGTGGAAAGTGGCCCCCGCTATTGCGGCGGGCAACACCGTGGTCCTGAAGCCCTCCGAGATCACACCCGCATCAACGATTTGGCTCGCCGAACTGTTTGCGGAATTTGTTCCCGCGGGCGTCTTGAACGTCGTCCTCGGCGGACGTGACTCAGGCAGGGCTCTCGTCGCAGACAAGACCGCCGACATGGTCGCCATCACCGGATCGGTTCGTGCCGGCATGGAGGTCGCAGAATCAGCGGGTCGCGACGTGAAGCGCGTGCACCTCGAACTCGGCGGCAAAGCGCCCGTCATCATCTTCGACGACGCCAACATTGACGCCGCCGTAGAAGGCGTGGCGCTCGCCGGCTACTACAACGCCGGCCAAGACTGCACTGCCGGCACGCGTGTTCTCGTGCAAAAGGGTGTTCACGACAAATTCGTCAAGGCGCTCGCCGAGCACTCCGCGACCGTCGAAACCGGGGCGGGCAACGACGACGCACTCTACGGACCGTTGTCATCGCAAGCCCAGTTCGACAAGGTCATGGGTTTCATCGAACGCCTTCCGGGACACGCCGAACTCGTGACCGGTGGAACGCGGGTTGGTGACAAGGGCTACTTCATGGCACCAACGGTCATCTCCGGGCTGAGGCAGGATGACGAGGTTATCCAAGACGAAATCTTCGGCCCCGTCATCACCGTTCAGGTGTTCGACACCGAAGCACAAGCCCTGGAGATGGCCAACGATGTGGAATACGGACTCTCCGGTTCGGTGTGGTCCGCCAACCACGGCACGTGCATGCGCATGTCGAAAGACCTGGACTTCGGCGTGGTGTGGATCAACACGCACATCCCCTTCGTTTCGGAGATGCCGCACGGTGGATTCAAGCACTCCGGATACGGCAAGGATCTCTCGCAGTACGGCTTCGAGGATTACACGCGCGTCAAGCACGTGATGAGCTACATCGGCGAATAGTCCGTCTCGCTGG
>JBIIKT010000196.1:0-3004 GCA_044233055.1 Microbacteriaceae bacterium | reverse complement strand
GCGTGAGCGAGTGCCGCGGCAAAGTTCACGGTCGTCGTCGTCTTGCCCACGCCCCCTTTTTGATTTGACACGGAGATGACGCGTGTTCGCTTGGGAAGTGGGGGCGGTGGCGCGGTATAGATAGCGCGGCGTCGCTGAAGGTCTCCCAGTTGCTCCGCGAGAGGTGAGTCGCCCACGTTGTCCCTTGTGTCAGTGGAGATGTCCGAATGTTTCACGTGAAACCCTAAAAATAGCGCGTCAGTTGCTAATCAACTGTAGCCCGAACTACCCACGTCGGTTGTTCGAGCATCCCCTCGCCCAGCGTGACGACCCGCACGTCGCTCAATCCGAAATTCTTGATTTGCTTCGCCGCCTCATCGATCTCACGCGCGGCGCTCGCTCCCTTCATGAGCACGAGCTCACCGCCGGGCTTGGCCAGCGGAGCGACAATGGGAATGAGAGTTCTGAGCGCACTCACGGCACGCGCGGTGACCTGATCTGCCGATTGCGCGTATGGGGCCTCTTGGGCCCGCGCGCGGCACACGGTGACGTTGTCGAGGTCCAGGTCTCTCACCTGCTCCTCGAGCCACGCGGTTCGACGTTCCATGGGTTCCACGAGAGTCACGTGCACGTCCGGGCGCGCGATGGCAGCCACAAGTCCCGGCAGACCGCCGCCGGATCCCACGTCAATCACGTGTCCCGGTTCGAGGACCTCGGCCAGCACGCCACTGTTCAGTACGTGTCTCGACCAAATTCTCTGCGCCTCGCGCGGCCCGATGAGCCCGCGCTCCTCGCCGAATTGCGCAAGTGCCCTCGTGAACTCTCGAACCTTGTCGAGTCCTACGGGAAAGACGCGCGCGGCAACGAGGGGTTCAGGCTCGATGGTCATGTTTCACGTGAAACTAGGCGCGCGTGATGACCGTGTGGCGGTCGCGGCCCTCGCCGCGCGACGACGAGACCAAGCCTCGAGCTGCCGCGAAGTCGTGCACGAGCTTGCGTTCGTATGAACTCATCGGAGGAAGTGCTGCGGACGCAGCCCCCTCGTCGATGCGCTCGGCGGCCGTAGCAACAAGTCGCTCAAGCTCGGCCTCACGTGCCTCACGGGATCCGCCAACATCCATGATGAGGCGCGAATAGGCGCCCGTCTTGTTCTGCACTGCCAAGCGCGTGAGCTCCTGAAGGGCGGCGACAGCGTCGGGCCGCGAGAGTCGCTCCAGGCCACCGGCCTCGGTGGCTACAACCGAAACGTAGGCTCGTCCGTTGCGCGCATCAATGTCGAGGTCGCCGTCGAGATCACAAATATCGAGCAGCTCCTCGATAAAGTCCGCGGCAATGTCGCCCTCGCGCTCCAGCTCGCTCACCGTGGCCGGTGCCTCGGTGGTCGTCTCGTTTTTCTCCGACGTTGTCATAATCAGCGTCCCTTCTTCTTGGCGCGGTTCTTGCCCATGGGCTGTTGGCGTTGTGGGCGCTTTTCCTCGACTTCGATGATTTCAACGTCGGGGCGAGTGAGCTTGCCGCGCCGGGCAAGGCGCTCTTCTCGGGCCTTGGCGGCCTGTGATCCGGGGGACGGCATGTTGCGAATGACCAGGAACTGCTGGCCCATGGTCCAGAAGTTTGAGGCGAGCCAGTAGAACATCACACCGATGGGGAACGCGAAACCCGAGAACAGAAAGACGAGGGGAAGGATGTACAGCAAGATGCGCTGTTGGCGGAACGTAGGGCTCGCCTTGGTCTCCTCAGACATGTTCTTAGAGACAATCTGCAGCTGGGTGATGAACTGCGAAGCCGTCATAAGAACCACCATGACGACCGCGATCACCATGACCGCGACCTCCTGTGGTTTTGCCTCCATGGCGCTCTGAAAGCTGTCGTGCAACGGCGCGACGCCAAACAGGCTGGCGTCCGAGAACTGTTGGGCGAGAGCCTGCGTCATGAAGCCCACGCCCGCCTTGCCGGTTGACTGCGCTTCATTCAACACAAGGAAGAGGCCGAAGAAGATGGGCATCTGCAACAGAATCGGGAGGCACGAGCTGAGAGGGTTCGTGCCGGCCTGACGATAGAGCGCCATCGTTTCGCGGGACATCGCCTCGCGAGAGAACTGGTCGCGCTTGCCCTTGTACTTGTCTTGGATCTTCTTCAGTTCCGGCGCCACCTCAAGCATTTTTCGCTGGCTCCGAATCTGGCGAACAAAGACGGGTATGAGGGCGGACCGCACCACAACAACGAGACCCACAATGGCCAGGACCCAGGTGATGCCCGCGGCCGGATCGAGGCCCGTCTGAGTAAAGAGCCAGTGGAAGACAATCAGAATGAGCTCGATGACCCACTTGATGGGCCAGAGAAGGATGCCAAAGATGTCCATGGTGAGGGTAACCTGAGCCGTTCTGTCGGGGACTAGGGGGACACGAATCCTGACGCGTGCACACGAAAGTGCTGGTGCCGTGGGGGCGGGACGTCATCAATGCCACCCGCCGCCCACGGATGACACCTCACCAGCCTACGCGCCGTAAGCCATGTACCCATAACCAATCCTCGTTGGCCCACCGCAATAAGGCTGTAGTGCGAGCAGCTGGGGTAGTAGCGGCAGACGTCACCGTATAGCGGTGAGATCAGAAACCGGTATGCCCACAGGAGGGCCACGCCCGCATTTCGAGGAGCGAGATAAATGAAAACAAGAGCCCTAGGGGCGCTCACTGGCCCGGCCCAAACTCGCAATGGTAGCCTCTCGCAAATCAGACCAAGATGCGGAGGCGCTCGGGGGTAACGCCCTCACCACCACATCCAGCGCTCGGGTGGGCAACTCAGCGGCAAGAATGTGTCGGATGCGCCGACGAACGCGGTTGCGCGTCGGCGCATTACCCACGTCCTTGCTCACCAAAACGGTGGCGCGAGAGGTGTCCGAAGTCAGGGAGTAAGAAATCACGAGCGGCGTGACCGTCTTTTTTCCACGACGAATAAGCTGGCGAATCTCACGCGGCATGATGATTCGCTGGTCCCGCGGCAACACGGGGTCTCCCGGCTATGC
>JBIIKT010000195.1:0-3006 GCA_044233055.1 Microbacteriaceae bacterium | reverse complement strand
ACCCCATGGGGTAGAAGACCTCTTTGCCACACATGCGCTGGTAGCGCGCCATCACGTCGGTGTGCGTATAGCTGAACACGTGACCCACGTGCAGCGAGCCGGAGGCGGTGGGCGGCGGGGTGTCGATGGAGAAGATGCTGGCGCGGGTCTGGCCTTCACGTGCGAATCGGTAGGTGCCCGCAGAATCCCACGTGGCGGTCCACTTGTCTTCGAGGGCCTCGAGGGCGGGCTTTTCGGGAACGCCGGCAGAATTGCTCGTCATGTTGAACCTCGAATTTCTATGTGCGGCACCGCGTCGTTTACCGGCTGCGCCGGCGAGTGTGCCTCAGATGTGGGTGCCTCTAGATTACCGCGTGACGTATTAGGCTGGTGCGTAGAGACACCGATCCGGCTATCACCGGGGAGTCTTCGGAAGAAATTCGCCGAGTGAGCTTGCTCAGATCGACGAAGACTAGAACCGAACGGGTCTGGCCCGTCACAGCCAAAGAACAAGAGGGTCTCGCCCGCGAGATCAAGCTCAGGTGGTACCGCGCGAAAATCCCCAAATGCGGGAAAATCGCGTCCTGGCGAAGCAGATGAACCATCCTTCGTTTCAGGAGAAACCCGTGACATATCCCAAGTCAGCCGAGAATGTGGCCTCGACAGGTTCAGTTGGCGACGCCACCGTGGCCGGTTCGGCCGACCAAGTGGTGCCCTCGCCGTCGTTTCCCGCCATCGAAGAGCAGGTGCTCGCCTTCTGGAAGGCGGATGACACGTTTCGCGCCTCCATTGCTCAGCGCGCCGAGCAGGGCGCCGAAGAGTGGGTGTTCTACGACGGCCCGCCGTTTGCCAACGGTCTGCCCCACTACGGGCACCTGCTCACGGGTTATGCCAAAGACCTGTTCCCCCGCTACCAGACCATGCGCGGCAAGCGCGTCGAGCGTCGCTTTGGGTGGGACACCCACGGACTGCCCGCCGAACTCGAGGCCGAGCGTCAGCTGGGCATCACGGACAAGAGCCAGATCGAAGAGATGGGCATCGCTGCCTTCAACAAGGTGGCGCGAGAATCGGTGCTCAAGTACACGCACGAGTGGCAGGAATACGTAACGCGCCAGGCGCGCTGGGTCGACTTCGACAACGACTACAAGACCCTCGACATCACCTTTATGGAGAGCGCCATCTGGGCGTTCAAGCAACTGCACGACAAAGGGCTCGCGTACGAGGGCTACCGCGTACTGCCCTACTGCTGGCGCGACCAGACCCCGCTGAGCAATCACGAACTGCGCATGGATGACGACGTCTACAAGATGCGTCAAGACCAGTCGGTCACCGTCGCCTTTCCCCTCGTGGGCGAACGCGCCGAAGCACTCGGGCTCGAGAGAGTGCAGGCACTCGCCTGGACCACAACGCCGTGGACGCTTCCCACCAACGCGGCGCTCGCCGTGGGGCCCGCAATCACCTATGCGGTCGTGCCGGCGGGTCCCGCGTTCAGCCTCGTTGGTTTCGATACGTCGACGGTGTCGACTACTCAACCAACTGATGGTGCCGCGCCGACAACTCAACCAACGGATGGTGCCGCGTCGACTACTCAACCGGCTTTCCTGATTGCCGAGGATCTGGCCGGCGCCTTCGCCAAGGAGCTTGGCTACGCTGACGCGGCAGAAGTGCATGCCGCGGTGACTTCTAAAGTTTTTGGCAGTGACCTCGTTGGTGTGGGCTACCAGCGCCTGTGGGACTACTTTGCCGACGAGCCGGAGTACCAGGCAAACGCCTGGCGTATCTTCGCGGCCGAGTTCGTCACCACGGCCGACGGAACGGGAATCGTGCACCTGGCTCCCGCCTACGGCGAGGACGACCAAAAGGTGTGTGAGGAGAACGGCATCCCCGTCATGATGTCGCTGGACGACGGCGGCGTTTTTCTGTCGCGCATCACTGAGGTCGCCGGCCAGCAGGTCTTTGATGCCAACAAGCCCCTCACGGGCATGCTGCGCGACATGGGGCGACTCGTTCGCGTGGCCAGCTACGAGCACTCGTACCCGCACTGTTGGCGGTGTCGCAATCCGCTCATCTACCGGGCCGTATCGTCGTGGTTCGTGCGCGTCACCGAGTTTCGCGACCGCATGGTTGAGCTCAACCAGCAGATCAACTGGGTGCCCGACAACGTCAAGGACGGCCAGTTCGGCAAATGGCTCGAGGGTGCTCGCGACTGGTCTATCAGCCGCAATCGTTTTTGGGGTTCGCCCATTCCCGTCTGGAAGAGCGACAACCCGGATTACCCCCGGGTGGATGTCTACGGCTCGCTCGACGAGCTCGAGCGCGACTTCGGGGTGCGCCCCACCGATCTGCACCGACCCCAGATCGACGAGCTGACCCGACCGAATCCGGACGACCCCTCGGGCACATCCACGATGCGCCGCATTTCTGATGTGCTCGACGTGTGGTTTGACTCGGGCTCGATGCCGTTCGCTCAGGTGCACTACCCGTTCGAGAATCGCGAATGGTTCGATTCGCACAACCCGGCCGACTACATCGTGGAGTACATCGGGCAAACACGCGGCTGGTTCTATACGCTGCACGTGCTGTCCACCGCACTCTTCGACCGCCCGGCATTCACGAACGTGATCAGCCACGGCATCGTGCTCGGCAACGACGGCCAAAAGATGTCGAAGTCGCTGCGCAACTATCCGGATGTCAACGAGGTCTTTGACCGCGACGGATCCGACGCCATGCGCTGGTTCTTGATGAGTTCGTCGGTGCTGCGCGGCGGCAACCTGATTGTCACCGAGGAGGGTATCCGCGAGGGTGCCCGCCAGATGCTGCTGCCGCTGTGGAGCACGTATTACTTCTTCACGCTCTACGCCAATGTGGCAGGCGAAGACGGGGACGGTTACGAGGCCACTTGGCGCACCGATAGCACCAACCTCCTCGACCGCTACCTGCTGGCCAAGACCGGCGATGTCATCCACGCCGTGCAGCAGCACCTCGATGCGCTCGACTCGACACTGGCTGCGGCCGCCCTGCGCGACT
>JBIIKT010000194.1:0-3007 GCA_044233055.1 Microbacteriaceae bacterium | reverse complement strand
CGCGAGATGCCCGGCGCAGCGAGTGCCGCCTCACGGACGCTCGCCTCAATCTCGGTTGCCGCCGGACATCCGGTGATGGTCAACATCACGTTGACGCGGGCCACGTCGTCGACGAGCGTTACCTCACCGATCATGCCGAGCTCGGCGAGAGGGCGGCGAATCTCGGGGTCCAGAATGGCGCCGACGCGCGCGCGCAGGTCCTCGACCGCTGAGGTGGAAGCACCGCTGCCCGTCACTGGGGGCCGGTCACTCAGTGCGGGTCGACCGGGCAGCACTGGCGCGCCCGCGACGAGATACGCGAGATGACGTTGCGGTTGTGGCCGACTTCTCTGCGTCGAGCTCAGCGAGTAGTTCACGCAGCTCCTGGCGAATGAAATCTTTGGTGGCGAGGTCCTTCATGGCGAGGCGAAGCGCCACCACCTCGCGGGCAAGGTACTCGGTGTCGGCAAGATTGCGCTCGGCGCGCACGCGATCCTGTTCAAACTGAACCCGATCGCGGTCGTCCTGCCGGTTCTGCGCAAGAAGAATCATGGGGGCCGCATAGGAAGCCTGCAGTGACAGCAGCAGCGTGAGGGCAGTGAAGCCGATGGCTGCCGAATCGAACCGCAATTCCTCTGGCGCAAAAGCGTTGAACGTGATCCAGATGATGCAGAAAACGGTCAGGCCGAGCAGAAACCACGGTGTTCCCATGGCGCGCGCAATGGACTCTGTCGAGCGCCCAAATCTGTCGGTTGATCGGGCGGGTCGCACGAGGCGCGGGCCCATGCCCTTGGGGGAGTCGAAGTAGTCGTCGATGTCGTTGGTGCTGCGTGCCACGATTACTCCTTCCTCTTCTTGGGTGCCGCCGACTTCGCGGCGGCTTTGACAACGGGCGACTTCCCGGCGGGAGCCTTGGAGCGGGTGCGCGTCTTGCGACGCTTGGGCGTGCTGGCGTCGTCGTCGTGACTTCGCCAGTCATCGGGGAGGATGTGATCCAGCACGTCGTCGATGGTGACCACACCCACCAGTCGGCCGGCGTCGTCAACCACGGGAACCGAGACGAGGTTGTAGCTGGCCAAAATGCGCGACACCTCGGCGGCGCTCGTGGCAACGTTAACGGGCTCGGTGCTCTCGTCAATCAGAGAACCGAGGTGCTCGTGGGGTGGGTAGCGCAGCATGCGTTGGAAGTGCACGACGCCCAGCAGTCGACCCGTGGGTGACTCGTAGGGTGGCAGGGTGATGCAGACGGCCGCGGCCAACGCGGGGTGAGTCTCGTGCCGGCGAATCATGGCCAGGCCCTCGGCCACGGTGGCTTCGGCCGACAGGATGATCGGGTCGGTGGTCATCAGACCACCCGCCGTATCGGGCCCGAAGCTCAGCAGCAGACGCACGTCATCGGCTTCGTCCTGCTCCATCAGGTCGAGGAGGGCCTCGCCACGCGCGTGCGGAAGCTCGGCGATGAGGTCGGCCGCGTCATCGGGCTCCATCTCTTCGAGCACGTCGGCCGCACGCTCGTCATCCAGCTGCGCGATGATGTCAAGCTGGTCACTCTCATCCATTTCTTCGAGCACATCGGCGAGGCGGTCATCCGGAAGTTCTTCGGCCACCTCGATCATGCGCTCCTGGGGGAGGTCGAGCAGGGTGGTGGCAAGGTCAGCGGGGCGCAACTCCGAGTAGGCGGCAATCAGCTGCTCGGCCGACTGTCCCTCACCGTCGGCAACGGTTTCGGCAATCGCCGACCAATCGACGAGAGTTGTGGGCCCCTTCGAAAAAGGTGACCCTCCCGCACGGGGACGCCGAACGAACACTTGCGACACGTTCCAGTCGCCCGCGGCGGTTTCGGTTATGGCGATGTCCTCGATGGTGCCCGGCCCGGAGCCGTCGTTGAAACTCACCTTGCGTCCCAGCAATTCGGCGATGAGGCGTACCTCACCACCGCGCTGCTCAAAACGACGCACATTAAAGAGCCCCGACGTAATGACCTGGCCGTTGGTAATCGACGCCACGCGCCCAATCGAGACAAAGACGCGTCGCTTGCCCACAATCTCGACCATCAGACCCACCACGCGGGGGGCAGCGGTGGCGCGGTAGACAACAATGGCGTCACGAACGCGACCCACGCGGTCTCCCACGGGGTCAAAGACGTTGCAGCCCGCCAATCGGGCCACGAATACGCGCGCCGAGGTCATGAGACCAACTTACCGCGTGGGCTTAATCCACGACTCAACCTCGGCCACCGTGCGGGGGATTCCTGCCGAGAGGTTTTCGGCCCCGTTTGCCGTCACGAGGATGTTGTCTTCGATTCGCACACCGATTCCGCGCAGTTCTTCGGGCACCGTGAGGTCGTCAGGCTGAAAGTACAGACCGGGCTCGATGGTGAACACCATGCCCTCGGTGACCACGCCGTCTTGGTACATCGAGCGGCGCGCGTGTGCACAGTCGTGAACATCGAGCCCGAGGTGGTGGCTCGTGCCATGGATCATATAGCGCCGGTGGTGTTGGTTCTCGGGTGCCAGCGACTCCTCGGCGGTTACGGGAAGCACACCCCACTTGGCGGTCTTGCGAGCAATCACGGCCATCGCCGTCTGGTGAATCGTGGCAAAAGTGATTCCCGGGGTGACAATGGCAAACGCTGCATCGGCGGCCTCCAGCACAGCCTCGTATACGCGTCGCTGGGCGGCCGTGAATCGCCCCGAAACCGGCAGGGTGCGCGTGATGTCGGCCGTGTAGTAGCTCTCGAGCTCAACGCCCGCATCAATCAGAACGAGGTCCTCGGATGTCACATCGCCATCGTTCCGCTCCCAGTGCAGAATGCAGGCGTGCGCTCCCGCGGCTGCAATCGTGTTGTACCCGAGGCCGTTTCCTTCGAGGCGGGCGCGCATGGCGAAGGCGCCCTCGATAATGCGCTCACCGCGCGTTTGGCCACCGATGGTCGGCAGAACGCGCGCGATGTCGGAGAACCCGAGGTGAGTGGCCACCACGGCCCGTCGCATCTGGTCGATCTCATAAGCATCTTTGATGAGTCGCA
>JBIIKT010000193.1:0-3011 GCA_044233055.1 Microbacteriaceae bacterium | reverse complement strand
CTTGAGTCAAACGGCCGGTGGCGCGGAGGAGGCCGATTCTCCACGGGGAAGAAACGGCCGCGGCCCACGGAGATTCGGGTTCCTGAGCCATTTCTTTCAAACGCCCGTGCGCGAAATGAACCCGCATGACGAGTGCATCGAGGGGGCCACCCGTGAGATTTATTCCCTTGTCGAATTCTGCGACGTACTCCTCGTTAACCAAAGTCATGAGGTACCGGATAGCAGCCATTTCCAGGCTCGGCGGAGCGCTGGCAATGACCGATTCCGTGTCGGGTATCCGATTCAGGTGCCAGTATGACCAGGCCATCATGCTGGCCCCAAGTGCCGAAACTGAAGCGAACTCGTCTCGCTTCTTCGCATCCGCCAAGGAATCCGAAATCGCGCAGGCTAAACCGTAGTCTTCGCGCGATATCGCCAACAGGAGCCGTGGCAATGCCAAGCCAAGGTCCTGCTCCCCAAACGCACCTACAAGCGGGCCCAACCATCGATCTGCGACCGCAAAATCGCAACGGTCAATAATTCCGCCAAGCACCTGCTCGGCGGGAACGCGGGCCTTTTCTAGCTCCCCCGACAAAATGTACTGCTCAACTGCCTCTTCGAGGTGCCCTTCGCTGAGCAGGAGATCGCCATAAAGTGTTCGTCGCTCGGCTACCTCGTCCGGTTCGCGACGTTCAGAGAGGGCGACCAGATACTCACGAAAACGCGGATGGCACCTCATTCCCTCATGACCAACGGCCCACGACACCGGCAAGTGTTTTGTTCGAAGTGACATGAGGGCTTGTGTGGTGTGTGTCTCCCCCAACGCTGCTGCTCTGCTCGGGGTGACCTCATCCAAGAGGGACGTGCCGATGAGGAATTCGCGCTCGTTGACGTCTAGTCGCTCAAGAATTTGTGATGATAAGTAACCGTGAAGAGGGTCGGCCTCACCACCGACCCCGACGACGGTCTTTCGGGCACGCCACGATTCAAAGAGCACGCCGGCGACCCAGCCGTTGGTGACTTCCATCGCGTGGCTCGCATCGACATCGTCCATGTCCATTTTTTTCAACACGGTTGCCGCCTCGTCAAGCGAGAACGCGAGGTCTTGTTCACCAATCGCGGCAACCATCTCGACTCCGCTCATCATTCGAGAATCAATGGGGATGTCTGAGCGACTGAGGAGCACAACGGTGAGCGAACTCGGCGCGTAGCGAACAATGGCCTCAATGACGGCCAGCCCGCCGGGTGATTCGACGAGGTGTTCCAGCCCATCGATAACGAGGATGAGAGGAATTTCACTCGTGGCATCGACGAGAAGCCCCGCTGCCTCATCGTGGGGTAACCGGGCGGCAAGAAGTCCGTTGACCAAACCCCGGACGGTTTCTACCTGCGTCGCGAGTGCCGCTTCGATGTAAAGCAGCAAACGACCCGGCGCAGAATCTGCTCGATCGAGTGTGAGCCACGCCACCGGCGTCGTGCCTGCCTGACACGCCTGAACAACGGCCGTGGTCTTGCCCGAACCTGCGGTTGCGGCAACAACCACAATCTGACTATCTCGAATCGTGTCATGGATCAGCAGGTTAAGTCGCGGGCGCTCCATCACATTGGAGCCGAGAAGAGGCGGCGCGATCTTCGTTCGGATTATCGACGGAGAAGTCCGCGGAGAAGATCGCCGAGATGACTCCGTCTCCTGTTTCTTCATGGGCCTCAGTATTTCGTTTCGGTTAACGCGGACGTCGGCATGCTGTAGTCGAGAACCTAACGGGAGTCATCCGGTAAAGCAACGGCGACTTCAACTTCCTCAGACCAAAGGATTCACGTGATCACTCCGGCTACCCCATCTACGTCGACACTCGATTCGGATACATTCCGAGACGTCATATCAAACCTGATCACCGCAGTTTCAATCATCAGCACCCAACGCGGCGATGAGCGTTTCGGCGTTACCGCGAGTTCGGTGACATCCTTATCGTTGAGTCCGGCGTCGATCCTCGTTTGCCTCAACCAACGTCTGGCGATTGTGGATGTCATTTCAGAAACAGGGGTCTTTGCCGTGAATATTTTGGGCGAGGAACATGGCCACATGGCCACGCAGTTTTCCCAAAACCATGAGGACAAGTTTCGGGGGACCAACCTCACGACAGGCGATTTGGGAAGCCCGATCTTGTCCGACGCCCTGGCCCACCTCGAGTGTCGCCTCGTCGAAAGAAAAGACTTTGCCACCCACGCTATTTTCATTGCCCAGATTGAATCGGCATCCTACAGAGACGGTTCTCCGTTGGCCTACTGGCGCAGTTCCTTTGGCAACTTCGGAGTCGAGTAAATCTCCTATCTCCCGCGCCAACAAATGATGAGCGCCGAGGTCATGTTGCCGCCGCCGGCAAGCTCGGTGGTGAAGGATTTAGCGGGAACGAGCCTGGACCATCTGGTGGGCGATAAACTCACCGATGAATACAGCGGCGTTGAACGTTCCGCGGGAGGGCACGACGGGCAAAAGTGACGTGTCCGCCACGCGCAGAGCGTCGACGCCGTAAACGCGGCCGTGCCCATCGACAACCTCCCCCATCGGAGCGGAGCCGCTGAGGTGGATTGCGGTGCTGAGGTGGGTCGTAATCCACTCATCAAGGAGTTCGTCATCCCCGAGAATCTCGCCGCTCAGTGACGAGAATGAGGCGAACGTGCCCTCAAACGCGGCCGATTGGAGAAGGCGTGCAGCTGTGCGGACGCCCACCCGCATTCTTTCCGCGTCAACCTCATCGGCCAGGTAGTTGTAGTCGATGCGGGGTTGAACCAACGGATCGTCGGAAACAAGAGTCATGTGTCCGCGGCCTCGGGGGGACTGCAGCGAGACCATGACGTGAAACTCATCCGTGCCCTCAGCAGGCACCGAAGCCACGTCGGGGTGGAGCAGGAGACTCAGGGGCTTAACGGAGAGCAAGATCTCAAGGTCACCGTCGGGATAGTGGCCGTCTGATCCGGATGAATCGAAGTTGAGCGCCGCGGGAAAAGCAAAACGTTCGGCCGGGTTCACC
>JBIIKT010000192.1:0-3034 GCA_044233055.1 Microbacteriaceae bacterium | reverse complement strand
GGCCAAACGACACGATGCCGTGGAAGCACTCCATGAGTGGCACCATGCCGTACCAGCCCATGATGCCGGGGGACCGCAGTGTCACGGGCCACGGGTCGAGTGGGCTCGTGATGTCGATGCGCCCGACCAACTGGGGTAGGTCGAGCGTCACCGATTCGGGGGTGAAGTGATTCGGGCCAACCCAGACATCGAATCCACGGTCGGAGGCCACGAATTCCTCAACGGGATAGGTGTGAAACCACGCACGCCCGGTGATGCCGTCCAGCACCTGAACAAAGGCGTGATCGCCCGCACCACGTTCGCTGCGTGGGCCACGAAAGATTCCGGGAATCACCGCCCAGCGCGATTCCATGTCGGCCGAGACGAGCTTGATGTACCAGCCCTCAAAGTAGTCGCTCTTTTTGCCGAGGCCGTGATACGCCTCGGGGTGAGCCACCCCGCGAACAAAACCCACCGGAGAAGTCATGTCCCCACGCTAGTCGTGAGTGCGGGGTGAGTGAAGTGACGAAATTGACGGTTAGAAGGAGAGCGCCTCGCCCAGGAGGATGTCGGCTTCGACCTGGTGACGCTTGGCCGAACCCGCGGCAGGGGAAGCCGAGGCCGGACGCGACACGCACCGGATCGCGCGCCCGCCAAGGTGCGGAGCAATGTTGAGCAGAATGAACGGCCACGCTCCCTGGTTCTGCGGCTCGTCCTGGTACCAGACGATTTCGGCGTTGGGGTAGGTGGCCAGAACGGCGTTGAGGGCGTCGAGGGGCTCGGGGTAGAACTGCTCGAGCCGCACCACGGCAACCCGCGCGTCAGCGGTTTTGGCGATTTCGGCCTCGAGATCGTGGAACGGCTTGCCCGACGTGACGATGACGCGCTGCACGGCCGCCTTGTCGAGCTGGCGCGGCTCATCGATCACCTCGCGGAACGAGCCGGCGGTGAAGTCGTCGACCGGGCTGGCCGCATCACGAAGACGCAACATAGCCTTGGGCGTAAACACAATCAACGGTTTGCGTGGGCGCTGATGCGCCTGACGACGCAGGAGGTGGAAGTACGACGCGGGCGTGGAAGGACGCGCCACAATCATGTTCTCTTCGGCGCACATCTGCAGGTAGCGCTCCATGCGGGCTGACGAGTGGTCGGGACCCTGACCCTCGTAGCCGTGGGGGAGGAGCAGAACCACGGACGAGCGCTGGCTCCACTTTTGTTCCGCGGCCGAGATGAACTCGTCCACCACGGTTTGCGCGCCGTTGGCGAAGTCGCCGAATTGGCCCTCCCACAGCACGAGTGCATCGGCACGCTCAACCGAGTAGCCGTACTCGAAGGCCATAACGGCGTACTCGCTGAGCAGCGAGTCGTAGATCCAGAATCGCCCCTGATTGTCGGCGAGGTTGGTGAGCGGCAGCCACTCTTTGCCGTTGGCGCGGTCGTGGAAAACGGCGTGACGTTGCACAAATGTTCCGCGGCGCACGTCTTGTCCGGTGAGACGAACCGGCATGCCCTCGAGGAGGACGGAGCCGAACGCCAAAATCTCGCCAAAGCCCCAGTCGATGCCACCCTCGCGGCTCATCTCGCCGCGCTTGGCGAGCAGCTGCTGCAGCTTGGGGTGAACCGTGAAGCCCTCGGGGATGTTGTTGAAGGCGTCGCCGATGCGGTGAATGACCGAGATATCCACGGCCGTTGACACCGCCTGGCTACGCTCGGGAACCTCGGCAGCGGGCGAGTGAGTGCTGGCGCTACTCTCAGCCTTGTCGCCGTGCGTGTCGTCAAACGCCGTCTCAAGCTGGCGCTGGAAGTCTGCCTGGGCCGCATCAAATTCTTCCTGCGAGATGTCACCGCGACCCACGAGAGCTTCGGTGTAGAGGCGCCGCACCGAGCGCTTGGCCTCGATGAGGTTGTACATCATGGGCTGGGTCATCGAGGGGTCGTCACCCTCGTTGTGTCCGCGACGACGGTAGGAGACGAGGTCGATGACCACATCTTTCTTGAAGCGCTGGCGGAACTCCACGGCGAGGCGTGCAACACGCACGACGGCCTCGGGGTCGTCGCCGTTGACGTGCCAGATGGGGGCCTGAATCGCCTTGGCCACGTCGGTGGCGTAAACCGAGGTGCGCGATTCCCACGGAGGTGTGGTGAAGCCAATCTGGTTGTTCACCGAAATGTGAACGGTGCCACCGATGCGGTAGCCGCGCAGCTGCGACATCTGCATGCCTTCGTAAACCACGCCCTGTCCGCCCATGGCGGCATCGCCGTGGATCAGAACGGGAAGAGTGGTGAAGGTTCCGATGGGCTTGAGGTCCTGCTTGGCCCGCACGATGCCCTGCAGCACACCGTTGACGGCCTCGAGGTGCGAGGGGTTGGCGGCCAAGAACACGGGGATCTCACGACCGTTGCGACACGTGTAGGTTCCGTCGGTGCCCAGGTGATACTTAACATCGCCCGAACCCTGAACGGTGCCGGTGTCGACGTTGCCCTCAAACTCGCGGAAAACCTGACCGTAGGTCTTTCCCGCGATGTTGGTGAGCACGTTGAGGCGACCGCGGTGCGCCATGCCGATTCCCACGCCATCGAGCTCGTGGTCGGCTGCCTTCTGAAGGATGGCATCGAGCAGAGCGATAAGTGACTCACTGCCCTCGAGGCTAAAGCGCTTTTGTCCCACGTACTTGGTCTGCAGGAAGGTCTCAAACGCCTCCGCCTCATTGAGCTTCTCAAGGATGCGCATTTGCTCGTCGTGACCGGGCTTCTCGTAGGGGAGTTCAACCCGCTCCTGAATCCAGCGGCGCTGTTCGGGGTCTTGAATGTGCATGTACTCGAGACCCACGGTGCGGCAGTACGTGTCGCGCAGGATTCCCAACACGTTGCGCAGGGGCAACGTGCGTGAGCCACCGATTCCCCCTGTTATGAAGTCGCGGTCGAGATCCCAGAGGGTGAGGCCGTGCGATTCGATTTCGAGGTCGGGGTGCGAACGCTGCACGTATTCAAGCGGGTCGATGTCGGCCATGAGGTGACCGCGCACACGGTAGGCGTTGATGAGCTCCTGCACACG
>JBIIKT010000191.1:0-3054 GCA_044233055.1 Microbacteriaceae bacterium | reverse complement strand
GGTGGTCGCTATGGCCGAGGGAGCCCTGCTCGGCGCTTACGCGTTCACCGCCTACAAAGCAGACGCCGGCAAAGTCTCTCCGGCTGTGACGAATGTGCACATCACCACCTCAGCCAAGATTGGGCGGAAGGTGCTCGATGCACTGAATCACAGCGCGGAGGCGGTCTCCCTTGTCAAGGATCTGGTGAACACCCCTGCCAACGACCTTTACCCCGAGACGATGGTTGACCGCGTCCGCGGCGCTGTTGCCGGGCTCCCCATTGCGGTTACTGTGTGGGACGAAAAGAAGCTTGCCCGCGACGGGTTCGGAGGCATCTTGGGTGTCGGTCAAGGATCCACGCGACCACCGCGAATGATGAAGCTCAGCTATCGACCCGACGGGGCCACGAGTCACCTGTCTCTCGTTGGTAAGGGAATAACCTTCGATACGGGTGGGCTGTCTCTGAAGACGCCCGCGGGCATGGTCGGCATGAAGTACGACATGACCGGCGCGGCCACCGTGGCCGGCGTCATTCGAGCAATCGCGCAGAACGAGTGGCGAATCCGAGTCACCGCCTGGCTGGCAATTGCCGAGAACATGCCGAGTGGACAAGCGACGCGCCCCAACGATGTCTTGACCATGCACGGGGGCACAACCGTCGAGGTTCTGAATACCGATGCTGAGGGTCGCCTCGTCCTGGCCGACGCGCTTGTGGCGGCCAGCGCGGAGCATCCGGATTTGATCATCGACGTGGCCACTCTCACGGGTGCCGCCACGGTGGCGCTGGGAACGCGGCACACCGGCGCCATGGGTTCGGCCGACGATATTTCCCGCCTCGTGGAAGTAGCCCGTGAACGGGGCGAGAACATTTGGCCGATGCCCATTCCCGACGAGAGTCGAGCCCTACTTACCTCTGAGATCGCAGACATCGCCAACGCCAAACCGGGCAATACTGCCGGCGGAATGCTCGTTGGCGCGGCCTTCCTCCGTGACTTCGTAGGAAAGACAGCAAAGGATGCCGGAGCCCCTCGCCTGCCCTGGATTCATCTCGACATCGCCAGTACCGCAAACAACGCGGGTGGCGCCTTCGGCTTCACGGGCACGGGACCCACGGGTACGACGGTGCGGAGCCTCATTTCGTTCGCTGAGACCCTCGCTCGAAAGTAGTAGTCTCAAGTCGGAAACGATTTCCTGTCTATCGTTTTAGTTCTCGGCGTCACCGCCTCAGATTTTTCTATGCAAGGAGTGACTTTTCGTGTCTGAAGACTCTTTTGATCTCGTCGTTCTCGGTGGCGGAAGTGGCGGCTACGCCGCAGCAATCCGCGCCACCGAATTGGGAATGACGGTCGCCCTCGTCGAAGCCGACAAGCTGGGCGGAACGTGTTTGCACCGCGGGTGTATTCCCACCAAGGCGCTCCTGCACGCAGCCGAGGTAGCGGACGTCACTCGCGAATCCGCCGAGTACGGCATCATCGCGCAGTTCACGGGCATCGACATGCCCCGTGTCAACGCCTACCGTGACGACATCGTGGCAAAGAAGTTCAAAGGCCTTCAAGGCCTCATCAAGCAACGCGGCATCGAAGTGGTCGAAGGTCGCGGCAAGCTGACCTCTCCCACCACAGTGACCGTGGGCGACCGCGTGCTGACCGGAAAAAATGTGGTCCTGGCAACGGGTTCGTACTCGAAGTCACTGCCCGGTCTCGATATCGGTGGTCGGGTCATCACGAGCGAGACGGCGCTGCTCATGGACTACGTTCCACAGAGCGTTGCCATTCTGGGCGGTGGAGTTATTGGCGTTGAGTTTGCTTCTGTCTGGAAGTCTTTGGGAGCAAACGTCACGATTATCGAGGGCCTGCCCCACCTCGTTCCCAACGAAGAAGAAACCATTAGCAAGAATCTGGAGCGTGCATTCCGCAAGCGTGGAATTGAGTTCACCGTTGGTGTGCGTTTCAAGTCCGTCAGCCAAGACGATTCGGGAGTGGTTGTCAGCCTCGAGAACGGCGAGACCGTGACGGCCGATATCCTCCTGGTCGCGGTGGGACGCGGCGCTGCCACCGACGGCAACGGATTCGAGGAAGTAGGCATCGCCATGGATCGTGGCTACGTGCTCACCGACGAGCGTCTGGCCACAAACGTTCCCGGTGTCTATGCGGTAGGTGACATTGTTCCCGGACTACAACTCGCACACCGCGGTTATCAGCACGGCTTCTTCGTCGCCGAAGAGATTGCCGGGCTCAACCCTCTCGTTGTGCCCGACATCAACATCCCCAAGATCACCTACTGCGAGCCCGAGATTGCTTCGGTGGGCCTGTCCGAAGCCAAGGCCATCGAGCGCTACGGCGCCGACAAGGTTTCGGCCTACGAGTACAACCTTGCCGGGAACGGAAAGAGCGAGATTCTGGGCACAGCGGGCATTGTCAAGGTGGTTCGCGTCGTCGATGGTCCCGTGATTGGCATGCACATGATTGGCTCACGCGTGGGCGAACTTGTGGGTGAGGCCCAACTGGTCGTCAACTGGGAGGCACAACCCGAGGACATTGCACCCCTCATGCACGCCCACCCCACGCAGAACGAATCGCTCGGCGAAGCGTTCCTGTACCTTGCTGGCAAACCCCTCCACACGCTCTAAGCGTTCTAGACTTCACCTTGATATCAGTAATCACAGGAGCAAATTTTCATGAGCGAATCCGTTAGTCTTCCGGCACTCGGCGAAAGCGTGACTGAGGGCACCGTCACACGTTGGTTGAAGAAGGTTGGCGACCGCATCGAAGTCGACGAGCCTTTGCTCGAGGTATCCACCGACAAGGTTGACACCGAGATTCCCTCGCCCATCTCAGGCATCGTCGAGGCCATTCTGGTCCAGGAAGACGAGACCGTTGCTGTTGGCACCGTGCTCGCCACCATCGGCGATGGCTCCGGTGCGGGCGCTAGCCCCACCGAAATACCTGCGGCGGCTGCCGCGGAGACTGCCGCACCGCCCGCTCCAACTGTTGCACCTCCTGCGCCTCCGGCTGCGGCGCCGGTCGCCGCACCTCCTGCACCTCCTGCACCTCCTGCACCTCCTGCACCTGTCG
>JBIIKT010000190.1:0-3066 GCA_044233055.1 Microbacteriaceae bacterium | reverse complement strand
GAAAAATGCCTGCACCTACTAAAGGTCCCCGTCTCGGTGGCGGTCCGGCTCACGAGCGCCTCATGCTTGCGAACCTCGCCGCGGCCCTGTTCACCCACAAGTCGATCCAGACCACTGAGACCAAGGCCAAGCGCCTTCGTCCGTTTGCTGAGCGTCTGGTTACCTTCGCCAAGCGCGGCGACCTGCACGCACGCCGTCGCGTGATCCAGGTTCTACGCAACAACAAGGAAGCCGTGCACATTCTCTTCACGGAGATTGCCCCCCAGGTAAACGAGCGTGAGGGTGGCTACACGCGCATCACCAAGCTCGGCTACCGCAAGGGCGACAACGCTCCCATGGCGGCCATTGAGCTTGTTCTCGAGCCCGTGGTGAAGAAGCCCGTTTCGGCCAAGAAGGCGGCTGCTGCCAAGGCGGCTGCTGAAGCACCCAAGGTTGCTGCTCCTGTTGCAGCACCTGCTGCTGAGGTCGCGAGCGAAGAGCTCGTCGTAACCGACGGCGTTGTCGACGAGATTGTTGACGCACCCGTAGAGGCCGCTCCCGAGGCAGTGGAAGCCGCTGAGGCACCTGTTGCCGAAGAGGCTGCACCCGCTGAGGAAGCACCGGCCGCTGACGCTCCTTCCGAGGAGGCTCCCGCTGAGGACGTCGCGGCAGAAGAACCGGCTGCCGAAAAAGAGTAGTTTGCGTGTCACGCGCATGAGACCCTCGCCCAACGGGCGGGGGTCTTCTCTTTTACGCGCCCGTCGTCTCCGCGCGCCGGCGCTTGCGGCTGCGCCCTAGACTTTTGGCATCATGACCCCTCCGCCCCTCGCGCGCATCCGCCTGGATATCGCCTACGACGGAACGAACTTTGCCGGGTGGGCGGTGCAGCCCAACCGACGCACGGTTCAGGGTGTGATCGAGGAGGCCGTGGGGCGCATCCTGCGATCCAAGACGATCATCCGGCTCACGGTGGCCGGTCGCACCGACGCGGGCGTGCACGCGCTGGGTCAAGTGGCACACGCCGACGTCGCCACCAACATGACACCTGCCGAACTCCAGCGCCGCCTCGGGCGCTACCTCGGTGCCGACTCCGATGTCGCTATCCACGCCGTTACGGTGGCGCCGCCCGGATTCGATGCCCGCTTCTCTGCTGAGGCCCGGCGCTACGAGTACCGCATCATGGACGGCCCCGAGCGCGTGAATCCCATGGAGCGTCACCGCGCGGTGATCCTGCAGGACCGGTTGGATCTTGCCGTCATGAACGACGTGGCCGGCCGCGTTCTGGGGCTGCGCGATTTTGGTGCTTTCTGTAAGCCCCGCTTTATGTCCACCACCATCCGTGAACTTCAGGAATTTTCGTGGCGACGCGATGATGACCACACGCTCGTGGCGAGCCTGCAGGCAGACGCCTTCTGCCACTCCATGGTGCGTGCGCTCGTGGGTGCCTGCGTTGCGGTGGCTCAGGGCCGCCTGTCGATGGCCGGGCTCGAACGCCTCCGCGACGGCGCCAAACGCACGAGTAAGTTCAAGGTGCTCGCCCCCCACGGACTGTGCCTGACCGAGGTGATCTACCCGCCGGATGCGCTCTTGGCCGAGCGCGCCGCACTCACCCGCGACCGGCGCGATTTGCCCAGCGAATAGCCAATCGCGTATCGTTGAGACCTGGTGCCACTGCTCCCTATGGGCAAGGCATGCGAATGAGCCCTCAATAGTTGGGTTCTCGGCAAGTTTCGAGAACGTAGCGACCGAGCGGGATTCACGAACCACTCACTCCAAAAATGCAAAGGCAGTACTGTGACGCGTACATACACGCCCAAGATCTCCGAGGTCAAGCGCGGCTGGGTCATCATTGACGCAGCCGATGTTGTGCTCGGACGCCTGGCCAGCCACGCGGCGGCCATCCTCCGCGGCAAGAACAAGCCGACCTTCACCCCCCACATGGACATGGGTGACTTCGTCATCATCATCAACGCCGACAAGGTTGCCCTCACGGGTTCCAAGCTGGCGCAGAAGAAGGCGTACCGTCACTCGGGCTACCCGGGCGGGCTCACGGCAACCACCTACTCCGAACTGCTCGAGAAGAACCCCGAGCGCGCTGTTGAGAAGGCCGTTCGCGGCATGCTCCCCAAGACCTCTCTGGGCCGCGCTCAGATGCGCAAGCTCAAGGTCTACACGGGTGCTGAGCACCCGCACGCTGCTCAGCAGCCCACTCCGTACATTCTCGACCAGGTCGCTCAGTAAGCGCCGGATACACAAAGGATTGAATTGACATGACTGAGATTGAGACCACCCCGGCCGAAGACGCCGTAGAGGTTGCCGAGACCGAAGAGGTTTCCGAGTACACCACAGAGAGCCCCGCAGCTTCGGCTCCCGTCGCTCCCCGCGTTGTGATGAACGTGCCCGGCGCAGCTGTGGGCCGTCGCAAGCAAGCAATTGCCCGCGTGCGCCTCGTGCCCGGTAGCGGCACCATCACGGTAAACGGTCGCGCGTTCGCCGACTACTTCCCGAACAAGCTGCACCAGCAGCTCATCAACGACCCGTTCACCGTGCTCAACCTCATCGGTAGTTACGACGTGGTTGCCCGCATCACCGGTGGCGGCCCCTCGGGCCAGGCCGGCGCACTGCGTCTGGGCATCTCGCGCGCGCTGAACCTCATTGACGAAGAGAACAACCGCGCCACGCTCAAGAAGGCCGGCTTCCTCAGCCGTGACGCTCGCGTCAAGGAGCGCAAGAAGGCCGGTCTCAAGAAGGCCCGCAAGGCCCCTCAGTACTCGAAGCGTTAGTCGCTCGGGGCAATTGCCATGGCTCGCCTGTTCGGTACCGACGGGGTCCGGGGGCTTGCGAATCGGGAACTTACCGCCGATCTCGCTCTCGGGCTCGCTCAGTCAGCGGCGTTCGTGCTCATGCACGGTCGCCACGCTGACGAGCGCCGCGAAAAGGGAAAGCGCCCTGTTGCCGTGCTCGCGCGGGACCCACGCATCTCCGGGGAGTTTCTCGCGGCGGCCGTGGCAGCGGGCTTGGCAAGCTCGGGCATCGACGTACTCGACGCCGGTGTGCTGCCCACCCCGGCGTGTGCGTTTCTGATCA
>JBIIKT010000188.1:0-3085 GCA_044233055.1 Microbacteriaceae bacterium | reverse complement strand
TGTCATCTATTGTCAGTCCGGCCTTGCTGAGGGCCTTCTCTGTGGACGGAATGGGCCCGATGCCCATGACCTCGGGCGCGACGCCAGCGAAGGCGTAGGACACGAGGTGCATCTTGGGCGTGAGTCCGTAGGCGGAGACGGCGGCGTCACTCGCCAGGATGCACGCGGTCGCGCCGTCGGTCAGGCCTGACGCGTTGCCCGCCGTCACCCGGCCGTGAGGTCGAAAGGGTGTCTTGAGGTCCGCGAGTCCCTCCATGTTTGTCCCGGGTCGTCGTGTTTCATCGGTGTCGACGACGGTCCAGCCGGCGGCTCCGGAAGCAGATACCGACACGATGTCTGCCTGAATGTGGCCGGCCTGATAGGCGGCTTCGGCTTTTGCTTGGCTCGCTACGGAGAATCGATCTGCGCGATCTTTGGTCAATTGGGGGAAGCGATCGTGTAAACGTTCGGCGGTTTCGCCCATGCTCAACGCGGCAGGATCAACGAGCTTCTCTGAGATGAATCGGGGATTGGGTTCGAGGCCAGCTCCGATGGGGTGGTGCCCCATGTGCTCGACGCCACCGGCGATCGCGATGTCATAGGCGCCCATCGCGATGCCGCCAGCAACGGTGGTGGCGGCCGTCATGGCACCCGCACACCAGCGGTCAATGGCGAAGCCGGGCACACTCAGCGGAAGGCCGGCAAGAATACCCACGGAACGGCCCAGAACGAGACCCTGGTCTCCGGCCTGAGTGGCAGCCGCGAGAGCCACCTCGTCAATGGCTTCGGGGGGAACGTTAGGGTTGCGCTCGAGCAGACCAACCACTGTCTTGACCATGATGTCGTCGGCGCGAGTTGTCCAATAAACGCCTTTCTCGCCGGCCCGACCGAACGGGGAGCGAACGCCGTCGATGAATGAGACCCGATTTCCAGCAGCCATGAGAACTCCTTTGTTTGGCGTTCCCTAGCCTAAGGCGCAATCCGTTCGGTTGTCTCGTCGGGTCCCGGCGGAACTGGGCCGGTCTCGGAGGCAGTTGTTTCAGCAGCCTCGAACTGGGCGACCGCGAGAGCGAAAGCGTCGGCGAGGAGGGGAGCGACGCGCACGGCCTGCCATTCGCGCAACCCCTCGCTCATGAGCGCGTCATGAATGGCTTCCGTGGACTGGTCCTGAGGCGGAGCCCAGCAAACTTCGCGCAGAGGTCCGGGAGAAACAAGATTCTCAACCGGCATGCCCATGTTCTCTGCCAGCTCGGTTACGCGTTCGCGCGCGGCGGCGAGGCGCAGTGCCGCGAGAGGGTTCTTCTCTGCCCACGATCGCTGGTGGGGAATGGTGTCGCTCGGTACGCGCAGCGCGGGCAGGTCTTGAGCCGCTTGGCCTCGCTCAACGGCACTCCACCACCGAGAGAGTTCTGGTCGGGATGCCCGACCCGTGAACGTCTTAAGGCGGGCAAGGTCAGACTGGCTCGCGAGTTTGGCACCGGCCGCAGCGACAATGGCGGCATCCGGAATAAGGCGGCCGGGAGAGATGTCACGTTCTCGGGCAAGCTCATCCCGGCTGAGCCATAAGGATCGTGCCACCGCGAGTTGCTGCGCATGCCGGAGCACGTGCATTCCCGATAACCGACGCCACGGTTCCTCGCTCGTCAACTTCTCGGGTCGGAGGCGGACTGCCTCGAATTCCTCGAGCGCGAAATCCATCTTCTCGCTCTCGGTCAAAAGCCCGGCAAGGACGTCGCGCAGGTCGACGAGGCGCTCCACGTCGTCAACGGCGTAGGTCAACCACGGGTCGGGAAGTGGGCGAGTAGACCAATCCACAGCGGAGTGCTCTTTGGCCAGGTGAACGTCGAGCAGTTGGGCCATCACAGGCCCTAATCCCACGCGCTCAAGCCCGAGGAGGCGTGCCGAGAGTTCGGTGTCGAAAATGCGCTGCGGAGCAATGCCCACCTCTCGAAGACAAGCCAGGTCTTGGCTGGCCGCGTGGAGAACCCATTCGGTGCCTTCGCCTAGATTCGTGAGCTCGCTCATGTCCCCAATGGCGGGTGGGTCAAAGAGGAACGTGCCCGCGTCTCTCCTGTGAATCTGAATCAGATAGGCGCGTTGCGAATACGTGAATCCGCTCGCACGTTCGGCATCAATCGCGAGGGGTCCCTGACCAGTAGCCAAGCTCGCGCACGCCGCCGCAAATTCTTCGCGACTGGTGATGACGTGAACGCTAACCACGCTCCCGCTTGTGGGCGTCGATGCTCACGGCATCCGATGTGGGGGGTAGTCCGGCAAGCATGCACAGCAGTGTCGCCCACGCCTGCACGTGGCCGGACATGTCGTCGCCACCGGGTGACCACGACGCACGAAGCTCGATGTGCGCAGATTCGCCTTGGTCTGCCAGCTCCCCAAAACCGCGGGACAAAACACGTGTGGCGGTTCCCGACGCGTTCGAGTAGCCAGCGTCCGAGGCGGCAAGGGCGTCGGTGAGCCACGACCACGTGACCTCGCTCAGCATCGAATCGAGGGCGATATCGGAATCCAGGGGGGCCTGCGCAAAGCAGACAATCCGAAAAGCTTCACCCCAGGCGGCGATTTGATCGGGGTCGTGCATGAGAATCAGTCGTCCGGTACCGTGCAGGGACTCACTGTTTCCTGAGGCCAACACCTCGCCGGATATGGCGACGCTATTCGGTGCGATTCGTGTCGGTGACGGAATAATCTCCACGGAAACTTCCGCGCGAACTGTGGCAGCGATGAGCGATGTGGCTGCGCGAACAAACTCCGCCGGGGCGTCTGGTGCCATATCAAAATCGCTCACGTCAGAAAATCTAGTGTGCTGTTAGGAGCGCACCCCTGTGGCGCACCGCCAGATTGAGAAAATTGTTGACCCGTCGTCAGCCTCCCTCAGGTTCGCCAGAGACCAACCTATGGCGTTCGGCAAGACGGCCTGCATGGCCCGATCAACATCAGCACGAGGAGTACCCGTGACGGTGAGGCACAACTCGTCGAGGCGATTCACCTCTGCGAGCGCACGAACAGTAGCGAGGCCTCCCTCGCAAAGAATTGACGTGGAGCCGGCGGCCGCCAGATGGGCCACGACGCGCGACAGCAGCATCGCAAG
>JBIIKT010000187.1:0-3097 GCA_044233055.1 Microbacteriaceae bacterium | reverse complement strand
AAGAACGATCGAGACGAGATACCACCAGCGTCGCCGGCCCACAAAGGGAAAAGAACGTGCCCCGGAATAAAGATCATTACCGAACTGACCAAAACTTGCCATCAATCCTCACCCCGTTCTCCAGCTTCGAGAGCTGCCTTGCGCTCGGCGATCGTCTGACGTTTGGCGGCCTCACGACTCGCTGACTTAATCTTGGTCTCCTTGACCCCGGTGCCAGAAGCAACGCGGAACCGCCCGCGCCCTTGGTAAACCGCATTCAGCGAAACGGGATTCAACCCACTCAGCGAGTGACCGGCAGCAAAGAAGTTTCTCCGAGACAGCAGTTGAAGCAACGGGTGCGTAAACAGCATCACGACCACAAGGTCAACAATTGTGGCGAGTCCCAGCGTCAAAGCGAATCCTCGAACGTTACCCACGGCGAGGATGAACAACACTACGGCTGCGAGCAAGTTCACCGCACCACTGACAACGATTGTTCGCACTGCACGACTCCAACCAGAGTCGACGGCGGTTTCGAGGCTTCGCCCCTCGCGCAATTCGTCTCGAACGCGTTCAAAGTAAACGATGAAGGAGTCCGCGGTAATACCAATCGCCACAATCAGGCCGACAACACCCGAAAGGGAGAGTCGGAAGCCCTCTTGAGCCGAAAGTATCGTGATGGCGAAATAAGTAATGACTGCCGCCACAACAAGTGACAGGATCGTCACAAAGCCGAGAATCCGATACTGGATGAGCGAATAGACGACCACCAAGGCTAGGCCGATGGCGCCCGCGAGAAGTCCGCTCATGAGCTGAGTGCTACCAAGGGTGGCTGAGATGGACTCCGAGCTCTCAACCTGGAAGCCAATCGGCAGCGCACCGTACTTGAGCTGATCTGCCAGAGTTTTGGCCGATTCCTGAGTGAAGCCACCAGAAATCTGGGGCTTACCGTTGGTGATGGCCGCCTGAGTGCTCGGAGCCGAAATGACGCGACCGTCGAGCACGATGGCGAACTGGTTCTGAGCTCCTGTGAGACCTACCAACCGGGTGGTTGTTTCCGAAAACTTCCTCGTTCCCTCGGCGTTGAAAACGATGTCTACGGCCCATTGACCCGTTGACGCACCCGTTTGAGTGGTGATGACACCCGACGACGCATCAGAGATGTCACTGCCATCAACTTCGACCGGGCCGAGCAGGTACTTGACGGTGTTGCCGGGATCACAGGTGATGAGGGGCAGATCGGCGGGAGCCGTGCTCGCCAGTTGAGTGTCTTCCGAATCACAGGAGAAGGCTTGGTACTGAGAAGCCAAGAGTGGCGTTACCCAGTTAGGGTCTGACCCGTTTGACGGAGACACCGTGGGCGTATCTGGCAGATTCGGATCGATACTCGCCGGGTCGAGTGTCGACGTTGTGCCGTCGGGATTGACTACCTCGTTGGTCGGACCTGACGTCACGAGCACCGGACGAAAATCAAGCTTTGCCGACGCTTCAATTCGCGCCAACGTGGCCTTGTCGGGTGTGCCGGGAATTGACACCACAACGTTGTTGCTGCCCTGCGTGTTGATCTCCGCCTCAGAAACACCAGACGCATCGACGCGCTGACGAATAATGGCCACAGCCTGCTTGAGCTGCTCTTCCGTCACAGCTGCGTCGTTGACCTGAGGCGTCAAGACAATCTGGGTGCCACCCTGAAGGTCAAGAGCCAGCTTGGGAGCCCAGCTCGCTCCCGAAAAGAGAACACCTGCTCCCGTGCCCGCAATAAGGAGACCGATGATGACCCCAAGCCAGATGAGGTTGCGCACGGCATGCCGAACTTGAGTACTACGGGCCACGAGAGAAGGACGTCGCTTTCGTTATGAGCAGAAGGAAGGAGCTGTGCCTAGCCTACTTGCTCGAACCGGCAGGCTTGTCAGTGCTCGAAGATGACGGCTTCGCCTTTGCTGCCGGCTTCTGGACGCGTTCGCCAAACTGAGGGTCAATTGCGAGCTTTCCGGATTCCTTCTCCGGGTTCAAGGCCACATCAGCAACAGCCTTGCCCACTGCCTCGCCCTTGCTGGGGCCTGCTGACGCGGAGTCAATGACGCGAGCAACCACCTGGCGGTGCACCGTGATGGTCTGGCCGGGTGACGTTTCAAGGACTAGCTTGTTGTCAACGTCGTCAATCTTTTTGACCTTGGCGTACAGACCGAAGTTGGTCATGACCTCTGCGCCAACTTTAAGTTTTTCCTGCATCTCGAGTGCGTCGCGGCGACGCTTGCGACTGTTGCGCACCATGAAAATGATGAGCACAACAAGAACGGCACCCATGAGAAGGAGTGTCGGATCAAAGGCCATGAGAGTTCCAATCGAAGAGGGGCCCACCGTGGGCGCTTAATGAGTATATGTGGCGAATGCTGAGTATTTAGTCGAAGAGGGTGCCACGTTCCGGAGGCGTTCGGCCGAGATGTTCCCAGGTAGCACGCGTAGCCACCCGACCTCGCTGCGTTCGCGCCATAAGACCTTCGCGAATAAGGAAAGGCTCGACAACGGATTCCACGGTTTCTGTTTCCTCGCCTACCGACACGGCTAGAGTTCCGAGGCCCACGGGGCCACCGTCAAAATTGTCAACCAGAGCGAGAAGCACAGCCCTGTCCAGGCGATCGAGACCCCGTGCATCGACGTCAAAGAGATCCAATGCAGCCTGGGCGCTCGTCAGGGCGTCGGCTCCCCCGTGCACGTCGGCATAGTCACGCACCCGTCGCAAGAGTCGGTTGGCAATGCGTGGCGTTCCTCGGCTACGTCGTGCAATTTCTGCCAGCGCGAGGGCCGGGAGGTCTAGTTTGAGTAAGCGCGCCGAACGCTCGAGGACACGTTCGATCTCGCCGACGTCGTAGAACTCGAGGTGTGCGGTAAACCCGAATCGGTCACGCAACGGATTGGCCAACAATCCCGTCCGCGTTGTCGCGCCCACGAGGGTGAAGGGCGGTAGGTCAAGGGCAATCGAGGTGGCGCCCACACCCTTTCCGACCATGATGTCGATGCGAAAATCTTCCATGGCAAGGTAGAGCATTTCCTCGGCCGGTTTGGCCATGCGGTGAATCTCGTCGATAAAGAGAATCTCTCCGGGAACCAAAGCCGA
>JBIIKT010000008.1:0-10869 GCA_044233055.1 Microbacteriaceae bacterium | reverse complement strand
CCTGGTTCCGCAAATCAATGCTGTTCGGCTGCCGGCAACGGTGAGTGTGGGCCAAACGTTCACGGTTGACATTGATCTCACCGACGAGTCGGGCACCGCGGGCGTGTACTCGTGGTTCCGGGGCGAGACGCCGAACTTCTACTACGACAACAATGGTCAGTTCATTCCCGCCCTTGACGCCGCGGTGTTGGATTCGGGCGACGCAACCAACGGAACATTCCGACAGACCTTGATGGTGTCGAGCTGGACGCCACCCGGGCGGTATTCACTGCTCGTAAGTGTTCGCGACACGGTGGGTAACCGAGGATTCATGACGACCGAATACTTCGTTACCGTCACGCCGCAGGCCGAGAATGTCACGCAGGCCGACAACTCCATCACTGTCGCGCCGTAGCACGTAGCGAATCCGTCATTTTTATGATGTGAGAAGGCGAGCCTAGTTCTGCGGCGACCGGCGCCTGGCAAAGCCGCGCACCGCAAACACGACCACGAGCACTATGGCTCCCGCGGCGAGTGTGGCCTCGAGGCGAAAGACAACTGTCTGCTCATAGAAGTCGCCGGCAGTGGCCAGGAGGGCGAGCACAAACGAGGTCACCCCAAACGTGGCGATCGTGTAGTTGCCCGAGAGAAAAGCGAGCAGCAGGTAACCACCCACGCCGGCCACGAGAAAAAGCAGGCCGTCTGGTGCGGGGAGATAGGTTCCCCACAGGAAGGCGAAACCGATGGCCAACAGCGTGCCCATAACGCGTTCCGCCACGCGCATCACCGTAGCCTTTTGATCGGGTTTGAAGATCCACGCGACCGTCATGGGAATCCAATACTCGTGAGGAACCCCGAGAAATTGGGAGATCACCGTGGCCACCGAAATGGCGATCATCACGCTCAGCGCATGCCGAAGATACCCGTCGCGCTGTTCACCGGGATGCGTGAGGCGAAACCACAGCGTGCGGGGTTCGCGCTCGGGTGCAGCGCCCGTACGTGCGCGGCGAGCACGGCCCAGCCGGTGGGTGAGCACAAATACGCCCCACTGCACGACGCCGCCCAACCCGACGAACGCCACAAATGAGGCGGAGAGCTCGATGCTCTCAGGCAGACCAACAGTCACGGTAAACAACACGAGGCAGAGCACGCCCGCCATGCTGGCGCGTGGTCCGGCCACGCCCACCCATCCGCTCGCCAACGCCACAACGGCCGACACGACAACAACCAGGATTCGGTTTTCCGCCACAAGAAATCCCAGGGCACTCACCGCCATGAGCCAGGCCGTGGCCCACAGCATCACACGCCCGCGGTGTGCCGGGTGGATGTTCGACTCGGTGATGCCCGCAAAGAGAGCACCGACCCCGAGGGGAATGATGGCGCCGGGCATGCCCACGGCCCAAGCGATGAGCGGAAGTACTGTGGCCACCGCGGCTGTTCGAAACGATCGTCGAATCAGCAGGTTCTGTTTTTCAACGTGGACCAGTTGTCGCACAGTTCCTGAGCCGAACGCCATTGAACTAGCCTATGTCTGTCGCCTCAGACCCCGAAGCCACGACCAGGCCCCGGTTGACCAGAGTGCCCAGAGCACCAAAACTGGCTGGAAGAACAGGCGAATAAATCGGGCGGCATCGCTGTCGAGGCCGAAGGCATCCGTTTGGGTAATCCACTGCGAGATGTTGCCCGGGAAAATGGCGATGAAAAACAGAGCGGCCACGCAACCGGCGAGGGGTGCGCGGTAACCGCTGACCAGCCAGAGTCCGATGATGATCTCGACGACACCGCTGGCGATGACCACGAAATCCGCATCGAGCGGAACCCACGCGGGAACCTGCGCCTGAAACTCTGCGCGTGAGGTGGTGAGGTGCGAGAGCCCGGCCGCCGCGAGCGCAGCGCCGAGCGCAACCCGCGCCACAATCCGAATGACTTTCAGAGCGCGCTTCATCATGACCTGCTTTCGATTGTGGAGAAGCGCACAACAGCCTTGACGATAAGGAAGCCCAGCAGTGCGCCGACCAACTGGGCTCCGATATACGGGGCCACAGAAGCCGGGTCAATTCCCGCAAACGTGTTGGAGAACAGACGTCCGATCGTCACTGCGGGATTGGCAAACGATGTCGACGAGGCAAAGAAGTAGGCCGACCCGATCCAGGCGGCCACAGCCACCGGGATGAGCGCGTCTTGCTTGCGGAAACTCAGCACGCCAATGATGGCGATGAGGCCTGCCGTGGCAATCACCTCACCGAGCAGCATGCCCGGGCTCACGCGCTCGTTCGTGGAGAACTGCACGGCGGGCTGGTCGAACATGACGTTGGCCACAATCGCGCCCACAATGGCGCCGGCCACCTGCACAACCACGTAAACGAGTGTCTCGACGGGTTTCTGGGCTCGCGAGAGCATCTGCACGAGCGAGACCGCCGGGTTGAAGTGCGCCCCGCTGATGGGCCCCAGGGTAAGAATCAGAAGCGCAAGAGCAAAGATCGTGGAAATGGTGTTGATGATGAGCGCCACACCGAGGTCATCCGACAGGTTGGTGCCCATGATTCCCGAGCCCACCACGACGCACACCAGCACCGCGGTGCCGGCAAACTCGGCCGTCGCTCGGATGAGTCCGCGCGTGAGTGGACGTGGCATGTTTCTCCTCAACAACGGCTCATCTGGGGCCTCAGGAAAAGTATGGCACCTGTCAGCCACGACTCATGGCGCGTGCACCGCGGACTCAGCTTCGCACCTGACGCGACCGCGTGGTTGACTGGCGACATGCCCTCCGCATCTGACCACCCCACCCTGGTGTTCGACGGCGACTGCGGATTCTGCACCACCGTGGCAAAGCACTTTGAGAAACGCTCACGGGTGCCCATCGACATAGCCGCGTGGCAACTAACCGACCTTAAGCGCCTCGGCCTGACCGCTGAGCAAGCGAGCGCGCAGGTCTATCTCGCCTCAGGCGGCATCCTCTTCGGCGGACACGAAGCGTTTGCCGAGTTCATGCGCCTGCAGGGTGATCCGTTTCACCGCGCGGTCGCCAGCCTCATGCGCGCGCCCGGTATTCGTCGCGTGTCGGCGTGGGGATACCGCCTGGTTGCCAAGAATCGGCATCGCCTGCCCGGGGGAACTCCGGCGTGCGAGATGCCGCGCTAGGTGCCGCGCTAGCTCACGCGACCGAGCGCCGCGGTTACGTCTTCGAGGAGGTCAGTGATGTCTTCAATGCCCACCGAGAGACGCACGAGGTTCTCGGGCACGGCCAGCGCGGTGCCCGCCACACTGGCGTGCGTCATGGCGTGCGGGTAGCCGATGAGGGATTCCACGCCACCGAGTGACTCGGCCAACGTAAAGATGCGGGTGGACTCGGCAAAGGTGTGGGCAGCCTGCGCTCCATCTTTGACCTGCAGAGACAGCATGCCGCCGAAGGAACGCATCTGGCGGGCCGCGATGTCGTGATCCGCGTGGCTCGGGAGTCCGGGATAGTTCACGCGCTCCACCGCCGGGTGCACCGCGAGCGCCTCGGCGATGGCCTGGGCGTTGCTACTGTGTCGCTCCATGCGCAGGCTGAGGGTCTTGATGCCGCGAATGGTGAGGTAGGCGTCGAACGGCGCCGCGATAGCGCCCACGGAGTTCTGCAGAAAAGCGATCTTGTCGGCAAGCTCATCGTTGCTGGTCACGAGCGCGCCACCCACGACGTCACTGTGACCACCGATGTACTTGGTGGTGGAGTGCACCACCACGTCGGCGCCGAGCGCGAGTGGCTGCTGGAGGGCTGGCGTGGCAAAGGTGTTGTCGACCACGAGCACAGCACCGAACTCGCGGGCAAGCTCGGCTAGGGCCGCAATGTCGAGGATGGTCATCAGCGGATTCGACGGTGTTTCGACCCACAGCAGTCGCGCACCCGTGGAGGCCAGCGCCTGACGGGTCTCGTCGAGGTCGGCAAGGTTGGTGGGTGTGTGGCCGATGTCCCACGACCCAAACACTCCGTTGATGAGCCGGTAGGTGCCGCCGTAGACGTCGTTCGAGAGAACGACGTGGTCGCCCGGACGCAGCACCGCGCGCAACAGGGCATCCTCGGCGGCGAGTCCGCTCGCAAAGCTAAACGCCCGCGTGCCGCCCTCGAGACTGGCTAAGTTCAGTTGCAGAGCATCCCGCGTGGGGTTTGCGCTTCGCCCATACTCGTATCCCCCGCGCAGACCACCAATGCCGTCTTGGATAAACGTAGACGAGAGGTGGATGGGCGGAATCACCGCACCCGTCTGGGCATCGGGCTCCTGACCAACATGAATCGCGCGGGTGGCGAATGCGGCGTGATCGAGGTCGGTCATTTTGTTTCTCCCTCAGTGATGCGGGCAATCTGCGCGCGAAGGTCGAGCTGTTCGGGTGTCTCAACGACATCGAAGCCGTTCTGTGTCATCCAGTTGTCATTGAAAACTTTGCCGAGGTATCCGCGTCCGGAATCGGGAATGAGGATAACCACCACGTCTTTTGCCTTGGCCGCACGGGCAACGCGCAAACCCGCGACTACGGCCATGCCCGACGACCCACCCACGAGCATGCCTTCTTCGCGAGCCAACCGGCGGGTCATATCGAACGATTCGGCGTCGCTCACGGTCTGGATCTCATCCGGCAGCTCGGCGTCAAACGCGCTCGGCCAAAAGTCTTCACCCACACCTTCGACGAAGTAGCCGTGAACATCGCCACCGGAGTAAATGGAGCCCACCGGGTCGGCACCAATAACGCGCACCCGCCCCCGAGAAACCTTCTTGAGGTAGTGGCCCGTGCCTGAAATCGTTCCCCCCGTGCCCACGCCTGCCACGAAGTGAGTGATCTTTTTCTTGGTGTCACGCCAGATTTCGGGACCGGTCGTGGCGAAGTGACTGGCCGGGCCGTTGGGGTTGTGGTACTGGTTGGGCTTGAAACCCCCGGGAATCTCGGCGGCAAGACGGTCGGACACCGAATAGTACGAACGAGGATCGTCGGGCTCAACATTGGTGGGCGTCACAACAACCTCGGCACCGTAAGCGCGCATGGTGTTTTGTTTGTCAACGGACACTTTGTCGGGCACCACAAAAATGGTGCGATAGCCGCGCTGTTGGGCAAAGAGCGCCAGACCCACACCCGTGTTTCCGGAGGTCGCCTCAACAATCACGCCTCCGGGCTTAAGCAGGCCGTCGCGCTCGGCCGCATCCAGAATCTTCTCGGCGATACGGTCTTTGGACGATCCACCAGGGTTGGCGGTTTCCATCTTCACCAGCACGGTGGCATCGATGCCCTCGGTGACGCGATTGAGTCGGACGAGAGGGGTGTCACCGATCGTGTCGGTGATGGAGTGTGCAAACTTCATGATTCTTCCCGATGTGTGTGGGGAGACTCGCTGCTTCGGGGCTGAGTGTGGCTCATCCGTGCCGTGCGATTGTCCTGCGGGGACGGTCTCGATGTCGATGTTGTTGGTGGAGGCGATGCCTCGGGTGGCGCGCTTGAGGCGCCCGAAGGTGCTAGTTCGGCAGGAACTAGCAACAACAACAGAAACGACGAGTCATGATGAAAAAAATCTAACAGGGCGGGGACAAACTTGCAACGCGCAGAAAATTTATGGCCCCGGTCACTGAAGGAGAAGCCTGACCGTGTTGCGTGGGGTTAGGTCGTGATGCGACTCTCGGGCCCCAGTCGGTACCACGTGCGGTTGTGGTAAACCAGCGGCTGCGAGGTCGCGACATCGTTGGGAACGCTCGAGGTGAGTGCATGCACGGCTACCACGGTCGAGTCACCAATCAGCATCCGATCCACCACGCGACCGCGAATCCAAACGCTGGCGTTGACGAAGTAGGGCTCTCCCGTGTCGAGGCGATCCCACAGCGTGGTGTCGGCAAATCGGTCAACACCACTCTTTGCACCAAGAAGGGCGAGGTCAAGATTATCCGCAGAGAGCATGTTGACGACGAGTGTGTCGGCGGTGAGAATTGTGGGCGCAGCCGACGACATGGCTGACACCGAGAAGACCAGAACGGGCGGGTCAGCACTGACGGAGAAAACGGAACTCGCGGTCATGGCTACAGGCCCGCTACCCGCGTCTGCGGTGATGACGGCGATGCCGCTGGGGTGCTGACGAAACGCGGCCTTGAATTCGTCGGAACTGAGTCCGCCCGTCTCGGTGTCGCGAATGGTGTGATCGTGAGCGGGTTGGGGAGCAGAGGTAGCCATATATCAATTCTCTCCCACTCCCCACGTCTGGCGCGCACCGGGCGAGGGTGTGACAATAGTGACATGAACTACGACATCACCAAGTCAGAAGACGAGTGGCGCAACGAACTGCCCGCGGACTCCTTCGCCATTCTCCGCCAGGCCGCCACTGAGCCCGCCTGGACGGGTGCCCTGCTCGATGAGAAGCGCGACGGCGTTTACCGCTGTCTGGCCTGCAAAAACGAGCTGTTCATGGCCGGAACCAAGTTCGAGAGCGGCTCGGGCTGGCCGAGCTTCTACGAGTCGGTTCGCCCTGATGCTGTTGAGCTGCGCGAGGACCGCTCGCACGGCAGTGTTCGCACCGAGGCGTTGTGTGCCAAGTGCGGATCGCACCTGGGCCACGTCTTTCCCGACGGCTTTGGCACGCCCACGGGCGACCGGTACTGCATGAACTCGCTCGCCCTCGAGTTCGAGCCAGAAAGTTAGCTTCGCCGCTTCGCGGCCTCACAACAATCCGGCCGAGTGCTCGGCCTAGATAACGCCCGCACGTGCAAGTCGGTCGCGGGCCGCCTGTTCGATAGGGCTGTGTGGACCCACCGCCAGCTTGATGAGTCGCAGGGCGACTCGCGTCACCGGCACGATGATCCACCGCGGAACCGCCCGCAGGCCCAGAAGTTTGCGGTACTCGGGGCGCAAGCTCGTTACGGCCGCCGCGAAAAGCAATCGGTATGCGATTTTCGTGGCGCCGGGAAGCGGGGGTCGACGCAGGAAAGCCACCACCTGGCGCGTTCTGTCATCGCAGCGCAGAATGTCCCGGTTCAAGAAATCGGCGATGGCGGCGTCGAGTTCGGCTTGTGACATCGGGCACGTTGCGAGTCCCAGAGGCGCCACCGCCACACTCCACTGGGCAATGTAGTTGTCGGCACCCGAGGCGGCCGTGCCAGCGGGAACGGGATCGGCACAGTACATCTGGTGGGCCACGAGAAACGACTCCATAAACGCGATGTGCACCCATAGCAAGAGGTCCGGGTCGGCGGCCCGATACGATACTTCCGCACCGTCGCTCGCTTCGTATGTCCCCACGACGCGTTTGTGCATCCTGTTCACGCGCCCCGCCTCGGTGGCCACCGCCTTCTTCGACGCAAACGTGGTCACGGTAAGCCAGCGAATTGTTCCGGAGAGGCGACCGAGCGGATCCTCGGCGTAGCGTGAGTGATCCATCACACCTCGCAGCGTTCCGGGGTGCAGGGCCTGCACGAGAAGTGCGCGGATGCCACCGACGAGCGTGCCGAAACCTCCGTGCACCAGCCAGGGTGCGTCGGACGGCAGAAAGTAGCCCGCCTCATTGCCCTCTGCCACGACCGCGAGCCACGGGGGAACACCGTTGGGATCACCCGACAGCAGACGACGAAAACGAAACGAGAGGTTGGCTTGCAATCGGTTGGGGCTCACTCTTCTATCCTGCCAAGCCGTAACCTGTGAATATGACCACTTCTCAACGCGTGCGCTTCTGGCTCTACCTCTCTCTGGCCATCATCGGGCTCGTCACCGCCTGGACCTTCAACGCCCTCGCAGTGTTCGAAAACGCCAACTACGTTCAGGCGTGGTTTGGCAGCGCCGTCGACTGGGTGCTGGGTGCCGACCTGGCCATCGTGGCAATTGCTGTGGTGATCTTTATGTTTGCCGAAGGCTCGCGCCTCGGCATGAAACGCGTATGGCTTTACGTCGTTCTTTCCGCCGTGACCGCCATGGCCTTCACGCTGCCGCTGTTTCTGGCGATGCGCGAGCGACACCTGGCGCGCGGGAGCGACATCACCGCCGGGGGCTAGGCCAAGCGCTCCCTAACGGACCGCTGACACGAATCAAGCCCGGTATCAACCACCCACTGAATCGTGGGCCACGTCGCGCTCATACGGGACGCTGCATAGCTTTCCGGGTCACCTTCCGAGCGTGCCAACCACGTGGTCCAGTTCACGCACAGGCGAATGAGTGCCAGCGGAAAAAGCACTGACTTCTCCTCATTCGTCAGCGGCGCGATGGCCAGATACCCGCGCACCACGGTGGCGAACGCGTCGAGTGGGTGATCGGAAACGAGCATGGCGTAGCCGGCCGCAATGGCGATATCTGCCACACGAATGGTGCGCACGGTGTCGTTGAAGTCGATCACACCGGTGACCCGCACGGGGTTATCCGGATCAACCAGCACATTGTGCGTGTTGAGGTCTTGGTGCACTGTGCACACCGGCAGGTTATCAACGCCGGAAAGAGCGCTGGCGACGTACTCCATGATCTGCCGAACAAGCGTGGTCTGGTGCGATTCGGGAAGTCGATCCAGAGACTCGGTGAGCGCATCGAGTGAGCGGGTGAGCACCCAAAAGTGCTCGGTGAGACCCGGTGGAGGAATGAGGTCGGCGAGTGCCTGCGTGAGGCGGGCCGACACGGCGCCCAGGTCGGTAAGAAAGTCGGCGCCGGGGACCACGTTCACGTTCGACATCAGCTCGCCCTCGAGGAACGTGAGCACGCGAACAATGTGCGGGATTCCCTCAACCTCCAGCTCGACCCGCAACTCCCCCGATTGGCTAGCAATGAGCCGAGGAACGTCAAAGGGGAAACGGTGCTGGGCAAGACGAACGTGAACCTGCTCCTGCCAAATCAGGTCAGGCGAATCCATGCGGTCTGGGCGGGCCTTCACCAAATAGCCGTCGCCGTCCGGCGCGCGCATCCCGATGCTGGCGTCTGTCTCCCCCTCGATCACCATGGTGACCTCGAGACGCAAACCGTAGATTTCTCCCACCCGCTCGGCGAGGTCTGCCGCCACCTCGGGCGTGAATCGAACGAGGGTCATGGCGCAAGCTGCGTGAGCGTGTCGTCCAGGGCGCTGAGAACTCGCTCAGCATGCTCGGGTTGGAAGACGAGCGGGGGCCGAACCTTCAGCACGGTGCCTCGCGGCCCGGTCGAGCTAATCAGCACGCCCCGGTTGCGTAGTCCGTTGACGATGGCGTCGACCAGCTGCTTGCTCTCTGCCGGCGTCTCGCGTGACGCGGAAAGGTCACCGCCGGCAATGAGACCGATACCGCGCACGTTGGCGGCAAGCCCGTGGGCGGTGAGCGTGTCGGCCAGGCCCTGTCGGAGCAGAGCACCGGTGGTGACCACGTTGGCCAAGATATCAAGCCGCTCGATTTCGTCGAGCACGGCATCGGCAGCCGCGATGCACACGGGATTGCCGCCGAAAGTGTTGAAGTAGCGGAAGGTGTCGCCGTAGTTGTTGAGAAGTTCGGCCGTGCCCACGAGTGCGGCAATCGGCAAACCGTTGCCCATGGGCTTGCCCAAGATGACAAGGTCGGGAACAATGCCGTGTCGATCGAATCCCCACATGTGTGTTCCGGTGCGCCCAAAACCCGACTGCACCTCGTCGGCGATAAAAACTCCGCCTGCCGCGCGCACCGCCTCACGCACAGGCGCCATGAAGCCCACCGGGTCGGTGAACACGCCGTCGCTCGTGAGCACCTGATCCATAATGAGAGCGGCAAAGCCCACGCCGCGCGCCTCGAGAGTGGCGATGGCCTCGCGCACGCGTCGCGCAAACTCTTCGCCCGCATCACCGGCCGCAAGGGCATCCTCGGGCACGTCGACCAGTGCAACGCGGTCATCAAGAAAGCGGCGCGACAGGCTTGGACTCACGGCGTGGGTGGCCGCCGTGGTGCCGTGGTACGCGTGCGACGTGGCAATGACGCCCTCGTGTCCGGTGGTGAAGCGGGCCACCTGGAGGGCGAGGTCAACTGCCTCGCTGCCCGAGCACGTGAAGATTGTCTTGTTGAGCGGTGCCGGAAAGAGGCTCTCGAGCCGAGACGCGTACTCGGCCACACTCGGATACACGTATCGGGTGTGCGTGTTTGCCGTGCGTAACTGTGCGGCAACACGGTCGGCCACGTGGGCATTGCTGTGCCCCACCACAGGAACGTTGTTGTAGACATCCAGGAGCGGAGTGCCCGTGGCATCGTGAATCCACACGCCCTCGGTGTGGTCCACTACAACAGGGTTCTCATAGAACAGCCGATACGACGACGGCAGAGCTGCGCGTCGCGCCTCGAGTGGTGATGTCTCACCGGTCATGAGACTATTCTCCCCGGAGGGCAGCCGTCGCGGCGACATCCACCTCGAGTGAAGCATCGATAACGTCGCGAACAAAAGCCACGCCGTAGTCGTTTCGGGCGCCCTCAAACGAGACAAAACCGGCCAACACGTCGGTGCGCACGCTGTCTGCGGGACGATCGTGCGGATTGCCGTATCCGCCTCCACCGCTCAACCGGTGTCCCACCATCTCGCCACGCGTGAGCGTGACGCTGCCGATGAGCGGTGCCGACACCTCTGCCCCGCCCTCGCGCAAAACGTAGGGTTCCGAAGGTGCGGCATCGCCACCGCCGGCCACCCCGCGCGGCGGATTCAGGTTGCCGTCGGTCACGTAGTGCGCGGTCATCTGATCGATGACCGGGCCGTATTCGCACACGATGCCGGGCGCGCCGCGCCACTCGCCCACGCCGCCTGAGTCGGTGCGGACGCGCATTTGGCGAATCAGGATGGGGTATTTCTGTTCGTCCACCTCCACGCTGTCGCGCAGCATCAAACCGTTCGTCACGGAGTTACCGAACGTCACCCAGCCGTCGTAGCCGGGACCACCGGGGCCTCCCTGACTGCCGATGAACAGCTGGTTGACAAACGTGG
>JBIIKT010000186.1:0-3105 GCA_044233055.1 Microbacteriaceae bacterium | reverse complement strand
ACCCTTTCGAATGTCTGAAGCGATTCCATCGGAAACGTCGGACAGTGAAATTCACGAAGGGCATCACGACATGACGACAGCCGCAGCTGACAGCACCGGGAACCTCGACGCACGCCGCCGCACCGAACTCAGCGCCACGCAGCGCCGCGTCTTCGACATGATTCGCGAACACCTCGCCACCATCGGGTACCCGCCCACCATGCAAGAGATCTCGGATGCCACCGGGCTCAAGTCGCTCGCCTCCGTGACGTACCAGTTGCAGCAACTGGAACTCGCCGGCTATATCAAGCGCAATCCTGGCCGTGCCCGCGGCCTCGAGGTGCTCATCGACCTTCCCGACGCGAACGGCGAAACTCCCGAGTCGGTCATCCCCCTCGGCGATGCCGCCATGGTGCCGCTCGTGGGGCGCATCGCCGCCGGTATCCCCATCACGGCCGATCAGAACGTCGACGAAGTTGTTCCGCTGCCCCGCACCCTCGTGGGCAAGGGTGACCTCTTCATGCTCAAGGTTGTGGGCGAGTCAATGATTGACGCCGCGATTTGCGATGGTGACTTCGTGGTCGTGCGCGCCCAGAAGACGGCGGAGAACGGCGAGATTGTGGCCGCCCTGCTCGACGGGGAGGCCACGGTCAAGACGTTCCGTCAGCGCGACGGCCACACCTGGCTGTTGCCCCAAAACACTGCCTTCGAGCCCATCCTCGGCGACCACGCCGAAGTTATGGGCAAGGTCGTGGCGGTGCTGCGCTCGCTCTAACGCTCGTCGATCTCACGCTCGTTGAACTACCCCTTGCCGACGACCACGCGCCTCCGCTTAGGGACGTAGGCCACCGTTGATGACCGACCAAAGTCATTGAGCACGGGCAAGAACACGACCCCCATTGCCAGCACGAACGTGGAGAGCACCAACACAAAGTAAACCGGCTGCGGGCCAAACACCTCGACGAACGCACCCACGATGGGCAGTGCGATGGCGGGGGCGAGTGAGAAGATGGCCAGCTGAACGCCAAACACGCGGCCCTGAATGGCCGGGGCAAATCGCCGCTGAATCAAGACGCTGAGCACCGGGTTCATGGGGCCCCACGTGAGTCCGGTCAAAAAGGCGATGGTCGCAAATAGCCACAGCGGCGGGAACAAGGCCATCGCCAACAAAACCGTGCAGCAGGCAACCACCGACCAGCGAATAATCACGGGGAGTGAGAACCGCCGCGCCAAGAACTCGAAACCCAGTGAGCCCACGGTGATACCAATCACCATTGCCGAAACAACAATCCCTAAGCCCACCGGATCGCCCTTTCCTTCGAAGTAGGCGGGAAGGACGACCTGTTCGCTCGGCATGTAGACCACGTCGAGGACAACCCAGAAAGCGATGAGCACCACCATGGCTCGGTCACGAGAGAGGGCCCTGATGCCGTCAATCGTGTCGCGAACGAATGACTGCACGGGGACATCGAGGTCAGATTCGCCCCCGATGGTGTGAGAGATTCGCACGAAGCAAATCGCGAGACAAGAGAGTGCAAAGCCGGCGCCGACCACCCAAAACGCATTCTGGGGGCCCACGAGCGCCACAGCGACCGCACCCACCGCGGGACCACCGATCCAACCCAGTCCACGAATCGACTCGTGAATTCCGTTGGCGCGTTCAAGGCTCAGATTGCCGGCCTCCGCGGTATTGACGATGAGTGCTTTGCGGGCCGTAAATCCGGGCGGTTCAAAGATTGCGCCGAGCAGCGTCACCACGATGGCGATGGCCACTGAGGGGCCCAACGTTGCCGTGAGAACGGGAAAGGACATGGCCGTGACCGCGGCAAGAATGTCGGACGCAATGGCCACGCGCCTTCGACCAATGCGATCCACGAACGTTCCCGCAATGGGGAAGATGAGGAACGCGAGGATTCCCTTGCTCGCCATGACGAGCCCGGCAATCAGTGGCGACCCCGTGATGTCAAGGATCAGCCAGGGAACAATGATGAACGTCATTCCCGCAGCTAGTGACTCAAAGACGGCTGAAATCTCGAGGAGCACAAAAGGTGCAAGCCGTCGGGATCTCATCCCTCGACTCTACGCGTGCGCGCCGAGCTGAGCGAGCACGGCAAGCACGGTCTCGTGCTCGTTGAAAGCATAGAGGTGCAGGCTCGGGGCACCACCGGCCACCAGCGCTCGGCACAGGGCAACCGCGTGCGCGGTTCCGATGGCTCGGGCGTCGGCCGGAGAAGCGGCCGACTCGAGCGCGGTTTCCAGCTCCGCCGGCATGCGCTCCCCCGTGATGTCGACGATGCGGCGCAGGCGCCCCAGCGACGTCACCGGCATGATGCCCGGGATGATGGGCATGGTGACGCCGGCCTGACGCGCGGCCGCGGCAAATTGCAGATAGTCGGCGGCGTCAAAAAAGAGCTGCGTCAGAGCGAACTCGGCGCCCGCAGCCTGCTTGGTCAAGAGAACGTCGATGTCTTGCTGGGGTGTCGACGACTGCGGGTGCCCGTTGGGGAATGCTGCCACCGAGACCGTGACGCGATTGCCACCGCGCGCGTGAATCAGCTGGACCAGTTCGGTCGCCGAAGACAGCTCACCCAAGTAATCGCTCGTGGCGTCGGAGCCCTCGGGGGGATCACCGCGCAACGCCAGAAACTGCCGAATTCCCGCCTCCATGAACGAATCAACGACGGCGGTGATTTCGGCCCTCGTGCTGCCCACGCACGTGAGATGCGCCAACGGCTCGACGTCGGTGTTCTCGCGGATATAGCGCAGGCAGTCGAGGCTGGCATCACGCGACGAACCGTTCGCCCCATAGGTGACGGTGATGAACTGAGGGCCCGCTTCGGCCAGTGCCTGAATGGTCGCGTGAAGAGCCGCTTGGAGTTCGGGCTTACGCGGCGGGTAAACCTCAAAAGAAAAGGGAAGGGACACCGCGCTCAGATTAGCAGAGCGCCATGACGGAGTCGCAGACGGCGCTAAACAGCGAACTCCGCGAACCCCGACACCTGCGCATTTGTCACCCGTGCCACAACACGCGTGCCCGTTTCTTCGTAGTCGGTGGTGAGCACCTTGCCGAGGCGGTGAAGCGTGGCAATAACCTCGCCGCGGTCGTAGGGCACGAGCAGGGTGATT
>JBIIKT010000185.1:0-3109 GCA_044233055.1 Microbacteriaceae bacterium | reverse complement strand
TCCCCGGGCGAGCCGGTGTTGCGGCAACTCAGATTGGTGTGGGATTGCGCGCGTTCAGTTACAACATCGACGGCAAAATCGGCTACATCCTCAATCCCGAAATCGTTGAGACATCCGGGGATCTGCGCGAGGTTGAGGAGGGATGCCTTTCGGTTCCCGGACTCTGGTACCCCACGCGGCGATTTGAGTTCGCCACGGTGCGAGGAACTGATCTCGAGGCAAACGTAATCGAGGTCTCGGGCACGGGGCTCATGGCTCAAGCCCTACAGCACGAGTGTGACCACCTCGACGGCATGCTCTACATTGACCGCCTTGACGGCGATACCCGCAAAGACGCCATGCGGTCGATTCGGGAGAGTGACTGGTTCTAGCACCGGCCATGTCTCCACGTGGGATTCGGTGCTTCGACGCGCGCTTTAGTCGCCGGGGAGGCTTTCGTGACCGTACATGCCTTCAATCTCGCTCGCGAAGTCATCCTGGATGATGTTACGTCGGATGCTCATTTTGGGCGTGAGGTGACCAGACTTCTCCGTGAATTCAATCGGCAGAATGGTGAACTTACGAATCGACTCCGCCCGGGAAACTCGGTCGTTGGCGCGATCGACTGCCGCCTGCACGCCGGCGATGACCTGCGGGTTGGCCGCTGCATCCGTCAGCGACATACCGCTGTCGAGTTTGTTGTTGCTCAGCCACATAGGCAGCATCTCGGGGTCGAGGGTCACGAGCGCGGAAATAAAAGGTTTTGCGTCGCCCACAACGACGACCTGGCCAATCAGAGGATCTGAGCGGATGGGGTCCTCAAGGAATGCCGGCGACACGTTCTTACCGGACGCGGTCACGATGATTTCCTTCTTGCGTCCGGTGATCTTGAGATAACCGTCTTCGTCGAAAGTTCCGATGTCGCCGGTCTTGAACCACTCGCCATCGAATGATTCCTTCGTTGCCTTGGGATTCTTCCAATAACCGTCGAAGACGTTGATGCCCTTAACCTCAATCTCATTGTCTTTCGTGAGGCGAATGGAGACGCCCGGCATGGCCGGACCAACCGTGCCAATCTTGAACTTCTCCGGCCGGTTGATTGTTGCCGGCGCAGTGGTTTCGGTGAGTCCGTAGCCCTCCAGAATCATGAAGCCGAGACTGTGGAAGAAGCGCCCCAGACGTTCGCCCAGTGGCGCCGAACCAGAGACCGCGAACTCGACTCGGCCGCCGAGGGCGGCACGAAGCTTCGAGTAGACGAGCTTGTCGAACAGCGCAAACTTAACTTTCAGCCCGAGCGGAATCTTGCCGGCGTCCTTGGCGCGTGAGTGTTCCACGGCCACCTTAGCGGCAGCTCGGAAGATGTTGCCCTTGCCGCCGGCCTCTGCTTTCTGCTCCGCCGAGTTGTAAACCTTCTCAAAGACGCGGGGCACGGCAAGCAAGAACGACGGCTTGAACGATTGCAGCGCGGGAAGAAGCTGCGTGGTGTCGGGCTGGTGACCCACCTTGACGCCACCGGTGACAGCCAAAACGGCGATGAAACGAGCAAAAATGTGCGCCATGGGGATAAAGAGCACGGTGGACGCTCGTTCGTTTACTACTGACGAAATAGCTACAGACGCGTTGCGACACAGGTCGACAAAGTTGGCGTGAGTGAGAACGCAACCCTTGGGCTTGCCCGTTGATCCCGACGTGTAGATGAGCGTGGCGAGATCGCCCGGCTTGGCAGCAGAACGACGCTTTTCAATGTCTTCGTCAGATACCTTTGTGCCCTTGTCAACGAGCTTCGTGAGATCGCCCTCGTCGATGCACCACGCGGTGTGCACGAACGGTGTGTTCTTCTTCACCTCTCCAAAACGTGCGATGTGTTCGCTTGTTTCGGCAATGATGGCAACAGCCTCGGAGTCTTGAAGAATCCACTCAATCTGGCTCGGCGAGCTGGTTTCGTAGATCGGAACGAGCGTGGCACCGGCAAACCACATGGCAAAGTCGACGAGCGTCCATTCGAAGCGCGTCTTGCACATGAGCCCCACGCGGTCGCCCGGCTTGATGCCTGCGGCAACAAAGCCCTTAGCGAGCGCAACCACCTGCGCGTGAAACTCGCGAGCGGTGACATCGTTCCAGCCGCCCTGGCCGTTCGGCACGCAAAAGAGCGCGCCGTCGCCTGAGGTGGCTACGCGGTCGAGCAGAAGATTCGTGGCGTTGGCTTTGGGGTCGTGGGGTACGACAAGCGGCGTGCTGAACTCGATCATGAGCAGGCTCCTTTGGTTGCTGATTACACTCTAGTTAAACCGTCGCGTCACCAACAGGTCTCGTGTCGGTTCTTGTTTGGAGATTTTCCCTCACTCCCTCGAAAGGATTTCGTGCTGACTATAGGCGTTGACATCGGCGGAACAAAGATTGCCGCCGGACTTGTGGACGCCGAGGGCACCATCCTCGCGCAGACGACGCGTCCCACCCCGGCGGCAGATTCCACCGAGATTGAGAACGCGGTGGTGGACGCTGTTGCGGAGCTTCGCGGAGACCATCCTGTTCTCGCCGTCGGTGTTGCCGCGGCGGGGTTTATCGATGCGTCGCAGTCGGTTGTCTACTACGCCCCAAATCTTGCATGGCGCAACGAGCCCATTCGTGACCGAATCCAAGACCGCATTGGGTTGCCCACCACCATCGAGAACGATGCCAACGCTGCGGGCTGGGCTGAGTACCGCTTTGGTGCCGGACGAGACTTTTCACACATGGCCATGCTCACTATCGGCACGGGAGTGGGTGGGGCGATTATCAGTGATGGTCGACTCTTCCGAGGTGGCTTTGGCGTGGGAGCGGAATTGGGTCACCTCCGAGTGGTTGCGGATGGGCGCGAGTGCGGGTGTGGGGCTCGCGGGTGTATCGAGCAGTACGGCTCGGGCCGCGCGCTCCTCGGATTTGCCGCTGAGGCCTCGCACGATCCCGACGTAGGGGGCGCTCTTGCCGTCGTGCGCCGGAGCGACGGCACCATTGACTCTGCAGATCTTCGCTCTCTCCTCGCGGACCTCGATCCTGGAGCCCTGAAGGCCCTCGGCGTATTGGGCGACTGGCTCGGACAGGCATGCGCCAGCTTGGACGCGATCCTCGACCCTCAGGTTTTTGTGATTGG
>JBIIKT010000184.1:0-3110 GCA_044233055.1 Microbacteriaceae bacterium | reverse complement strand
GTAAATTGCTTCCGCCATAGATTCCTTGGTGATTTCGGAACCGTGAAGTTCTTCTCGCACTTCGCCGTCGGCCAATATGAGCACGCGATCGGCAAGTTCTACGAGTTGTTCATAATCTGAGGTGGCACACAGAATCGCCATGTCTTCTGTGACGGCCTCCCGGAGGAGCTTGAAGATTTCTCGGCGTGCGCCCACATCTACACCCTGTGTCGGCTCGTTGAGAAGCATCTCCGCGGGTTTAGTCTGCATCCATTTTCCGAGCATCGCCTTTTGCTGATTACCGCCGCTGAGTTTGCCGAGTTCAAGATCGACGTTTTTTGGCGTGACGTTAAATTTCTGAGAGATGCCCTCAGCGCGCTCACGAAGAACGTTCCAACGAATTGACCAGCCCCGGGCGAAGTTCGAGAAGAAGGGCAACGACAGGTTCTCCAGAACGGTGAGTTCCTGTGCGCCGCCGTCGGCCTTGCGGTCTGAGGGGACTAGGACAACCTGATGGCTCATCATTTCTTTGGGGGTGGGCGACTTCACGTCTTTTCCGTTGACAGTCAACGTGCCGGCGCGCCACGGCCGAGCCCCAAAGAGAAGCTCGGGAAGCTCTTCAAAGCCAGAACCAGCGAGTCCGGTGACACCCACAACCTCACCGGCGCGCAGGTCGATGGAGAGGTTTCGCACCCGCTCGCCGTCAACGTTTCGTGCCGCCAATCGCGGTTCAATGTCTGTCCGGACCTTCGCTACTTGGCGCTTGCCCTGCACGTCGCGTGAGCCGAGAATCATCTCGACAACATCCTGTCGGGTGCAGTCAGACGTGTTGCGCGTACCCACCAGTGATCCGTCACGGAACACGGTGACGCGGTCGGTAATCTCGAGAACCTCATCGAGGTCGTGCGACACCAAAAGAACCGAATCGCCCTGGGACTTCAGTTTGCGCAAGAGCGAGAAAAGAGCGTTGATTTCGTCTCGGGGCAAAAAGACCGTTGGCTCGTCAAGCACCAAGAGTGACCCGGCCTTGCCGTCGGTGAGGCCCGGGTGGCCCACGGCACGAACAATGGCAACCATTGCTTTTTGAACGGGCGACAACGTGTCGATTTTCGCGTCGGCATCGAGGTCGAGGTCGAAGCGGGTGAGAAGCTCTTCTACCCGACTGCGTTCCTTCTTCCAGGAAATTCGGCGCAATCCCGGCTTGGTTCCATTCGAATCAAGTGCCATGTGCTCGAGAACTGTTAGTGACGGAACAAGCCCGAGGTCTTGGTGAACGAAAGCAATGCCGCTGTCGCTCAAACCGCGTGGACCTAGGGGCAACTTGTGCTCAACGCCATTGATGGAGATCTCGCCATCGTCGCCGAAATAGAATCCGGCCAAAATCTTGATCAGGGTCGACTTGCCACATCCATTGGCGCCCAGGAGACCGTGAATCTCACCGGCTCGGATGTCAAGGTCGACGCCGCGAAGGGCGGGTACTCCCGCAAAGGCCTTTTTCAGGCCCGTAATTTTAAGGAGCTCAGCCCCGGTGGACGCGCTTTTCGCGCGTCCACCGGTAGCCGAGCCGTTGGTAGTTGAACTCAACCAAGTCCCCAGAGCTTCAAGTAAGCGCCTGGGAATGCAGTTCCAAAGCCCAAACCACTCTCGGGCGGGGTGCCCGTCTCGTCAACGTTGCTCTTGTCAATGACGCGAAGCGGTCCGCTGACCTTTGCGATGGGGTCGACACCCAACATGGCGCGGAACGCCGTGTCGAGGTTGACGTAGGAAACCCAGTCGGGGTTCTCGGCTGCATCGGAACGCATGGTGTCGCCGTCCTGGATCAGCTTCATCACGGCAGGAGTTCCGTTGAAGGAATACACGCCGAGGTTCTTGTCTGCTGCAGCCTGGTCGATTCCGGGGATTGCGAACAATGCCATGGAGTCGTAGATCGGAATCACAGCGTTGATCTCAGGGTTGGCCAACAGCGCAGACTGCACAGCAGGCTGGATGTCGGTCGACCACTCAGGAACCTGAATGTTCAGTGAGGTAACGATCTCGCTGCCCGCGGGGGCTTCTGTTGCGAGGGTGTCCGTGATGGTCTGCACCATTCCGTCCGAAGGACCGGTTCCCGAAGCCTCGAGAACGAGCGCCTTGATGGGCTCTCCCTTGAGGTCGATTACCGCGTAGAGAGCGGAAAGACGAGCTCCGAGGTTGAACGGGGCAAAGGCCTCGTACGGAGTGGCCGGGTTGACCGCTTCTGACTGGTCAGAAATGTGGACGGGAACAACCGGGATTCCTGCAGCTTCGGCCTCTGCCAGCTGAGGCGCAAGCGTCTCAGGAAGAGGACCGTTGAGGAGGATTGCGCCAGCCTTCTCGGCAATAGCGAGAGCGAATCCCTGCTGGAAAGAAGTCGGGCTTCCGTCAGTGGGGAACGTCATGTACTCCAGACCAGCCTCTTCGGCAATGGCCTTCATCGAGTTCTCGCCAACCTGGTAGAACTCGAGCTTCGAGTCAATCGGAAGGCTGATGATCTTCTTACCTGCGAGAGCGGATACATCAATAGCATCTCCGAGGTCAGAAGTGGAGGGAACCTGCTTGTACTCATCGATAACCGCCTGAGCAGCTGCGACAATGGCCGCGCTATCAGTGGGATCGACGTCTCCGCCCGAGTCGGACGAACCGCTGGCACAGCCAGACAGCACGAGAGCGGCACTCAGTGCAAGCGCGCCCACGATTAGTGGTCGTTTAGACATGTTACTCCTTTGTATGTGTTGTAGAAGCCGAGGCTTTGGAGAAAGGCTACTCTGAAAAAGCAAATTGTCAACAATTTCCCTGAGTATCGTTACCAAGACTTTATACGTCCACACAAGAATGCCGAGTTTGTCGTGTTTGCACGGCGTAAGTCCGCGCTCTCACGAGACAGACTTGTTGACAATCCCTGAAATTCGCGGAAAATCTCGATCTGAGCTTCGCTCGAAGTTCACGGACTTCTCATGACGGCTCGCGCTCATCGCGTTCTATGTGGTCGTGGCAATAACGTCGAGCTCAACCAAGAGGTTTGCGAGCGCGAGTGAGTTGACCACGACAGTCGTATCCGCCGGCCACGGGGCCGTGAAATAACGCTCGCGCATTGCTAAGACACTGCTAAAGAA
>JBIIKT010000183.1:0-3163 GCA_044233055.1 Microbacteriaceae bacterium | reverse complement strand
CGTTCTCGTAGAGGCGCTGTGCGATTGACATGGTCTGCTTGGACGAGAAGCGCAGTTTGCGAATGGCCTCCTGCTGCAGGGTCGACGTGGTGAACGGTGCCGCGGGCCGCTTGGTGTACGGCTTGGTCTCCAGCTTGGTCACCGTGATTGGCGTCCCCGCCGTCGCAATGGCTCCCACGAGCGACTGCGCTTCGGCTTCCGTGAGAACGCGATCGGTCTTGCCGGCCTTGAGCGCGCCCACCGAATCGAAGCTTGACCCCTCGGCAATCGTCTTGCCACCAACGCGCTTGAGCTTGCACTCAAACTGGGTGGCAATGTCGCTCGAGGTGCCCACCGTGAGAAGCAGATCCCAGTAGCCGGCGGTGCGAAAAGCCATGCGCTCTTTTTCGCGATCAACCACAAGTCGAGTGGCCACCGACTGCACGCGGCCGGCGGAGAGGCCTCGGCCCACCATGCGCCACAGCACGGGCGACACAGCGTAACCGTAAAGTCGGTCGAGGATGCGGCGCGTCTCCTGCGCTTCCACCAGATCCATGTCGACCTCGCGGGTGTTCTCACGAGCAGCCTCAATGGCCTCTTTGGTGATCTCGTGGAACACCATGCGGCGCACCGGCACCTTGGGCTTGAGCACTTCGAGCAGGTGCCACGCGATGGCCTCTCCCTCGCGGTCCTCATCAGTGGCGAGGTAGAGCTCATCTGCTTCTTTGAGGGCACGCTTGAGTTCGGCAACCGTCTTCTTGCTGTACTCGCTCACGGTGTAGTGAGGCGTGAACTTGTTGTCGACGTCAACGCCAAAAGCCTTCATGTACCCGGTCTTGACAGCGGCGGGAAGGTCGGCGGGCACCGTGAGATCACGGATGTGGCCCACGGAAGCGAGCACGCTGTAGTCGCCGCCGAGGTACTTGCCAATGGTCTTGGCCTTGGCGGGTGACTCAACGATGACGAGCTTGCGGGTGGTCGACAAGCGGTTCCTCCTAGAAGTGATGGCTAACAGAGAGTCACCATACCCTGCGATTTTGGTTATCCGCGCTCATTTAGTCGGGAGGGGGTCCGGCGTGGGCCCTCACCAGACCCATCCAGGTGCCTACCGTCACCCGAAGGGTGACGCGTGCATTGAGATGGGAGACATCACACGACACCAGCTCGAGTTGAGCTTTCTCGGCGTGTCTTTGCGCTCGCGCACACGCGAAGCCGGGCAGTCGGCCCGACAGGGTGTCGGCGACATCTATGGCCGCGTGATCCACCACGGACTGGGCCCGCGACGCGGTGACGACGATTCTCGCGGCCGACAAAACAAGCAGCCCTGCGATCATGCAGACGCTCACGATTGACATGAGCATGAGGCCCGAAGACCCACGATCGGTGGAACGAGGCTGTGTGCTCACTGGGCTTGTCACGGCCAGATGTCGCGGGGAGCGCACGCGCGCGCTGCGGGAAGCGCAAACCATGCGCGCACGCCGCCACCCGTGGGGGGCCGCACGGTGACACAGGCCTCGTCGTCTGCACTCAGCATGTCCACCGTTGCCCCGGGCAAGTGTGCGAGAACGCGGTCGCGAACCTGCACCGGATCATCACCGCGAGCGATGGCGCGTGCCGCCTGGTGAGCCGCCGTGGTGTGGGCGAGCGCATCCCGCCCTAGGGCGATTGCTCCCACGACGAGAGCCAAAACGGCGATGACCGCCGGCACAACGATGGCGAACTCGGCTGTGACCGAGCCGCCATCTGTGTTGCGCACCGAACTCACTAGCCGCCGATACCCAGCGCGCCCGTGATGACGTTGGTGAGCAGGCCCCGCACTCCGTCACCCTTGAGAATCATCACGAGCAACCCCGCGAATCCCACCGCGGCCATAGTGGCGATGGCGTACTCGGCCGTTGCCGCACCCCTCTCGTTGCGCCACATGCCAATCAGCAATTTCATGTGTGTTCCTTTCTTTTGAATCCCTGAGGCGAATGTTCGAGCCCATGGTGCCCCAGCGCGTCATCACCGCGCGTCTCTAGAGGCGTCTCGGTGGAGCGCGCTTGAGCCTGTCGGCTGTGCGGGGCATGCGCGCGTCAGCCCACAACGAGCGTGTCACTGACCACGGAACCCACGAGCGGAACGACGCCCCACAAAAGAAAGGCCGGCAGATAGCACGCGCCCACGGGCACGAGAATGCGCTCGCCCAGTTCTCGTGCGGCACGACGTTGGTCGGCAAAGCTTTTGGCCCGTTGGTCGTCGGCCAGGTTGTGCAGTGCGGATGACACCGAAACCCCGGCGTGAGACGCCACGGTCAGCAGGTGACCACCCTGTTGTCGCGCCTGCTCCGGCGTTGACAATCCCACACTTGCCACCGCCCGCTCGGCAACGCGCACCGCACGGCCGATGGGCAAACCCGAACTGACAGCCACCGCAACGAGTTCACACCACAAACCGGGCGCTGCGTGGTGATCCGTTGCCCGCGCAATGAGCTTGCGCATCCACACCCACCCCAGTGCCGACAGCACCGCGCCACCCACGAGGCAGGCCACCCCGAGTGCGCTGGAAAGGAGCGCCTCCACGACGTTGAAACCCAGGGCTCCACCGAGCGCAATCGACGCCACCGGCACCAACATCACGATGCGGCGGGTAAGCAACGGTGCGGCGAGCGTCGACAGAATCTCCTCGTGCGCCGCCGCCACATCGCGCACGAGACACTGCAGCCGGCTCACGGTGCTGCTGAGTGGCCCACCCGTGGCCACCGCTACGGCAAACACCGCCCGCGCATTCGGGTCGGGCAGTGCGCCCACATCACGGGAGACGAGCGAGAGAACGTGATGAGCCGGCACCCCCGAGCGCAACAGCAGAATCACCCGGTCCAACGAGACGAGAGTCTGCTGGGCGGCACGGCCGTGCTCTCGGGCAGAGTGCTTCTTGTTCACGCCGGAACGACCGCCAACTCGCCCGCGCGAGCGGCCAGCGAGCCCATCTGGCTGATTGCCCGGCGGCCGCCGATGCGATGCACGTGAACCACCAGGTCGATGGCCACGGTGGTCAGCGCGGTGAGCGCCGACGCCGCCAATCCGTGTGCCTCGGCTAGGGCACGCAGCCGAGCAGGAACCTCCGCGAGGGAATTCGCGTGCAGGGTGATGCCTCCGCCGGCGTGACCCGTGTTGAGGGCGGTGAGGAAGTCGAGCAGTTCGGG
>JBIIKT010000007.1:0-11072 GCA_044233055.1 Microbacteriaceae bacterium | reverse complement strand
TCGGGTTGGGCCCAGAAAATTCTTGGTCAAACCTTTGACGTTCCAGAGAGACCGCTGACGCGCCACTCCCTTACGCTGTAGGGATGCGAAAGATAGTGACCGGGGTTCTCTTGGCCGTTGGCGCGCTTGGCATCGCCACAGGCACCCTTGCCGCGTGCTCATTGCCCTCGGGCGTTGAATCGGGCAATATCCTCACCGATCAGTTGCCCGACAATGTGACCGCAGATGGAGTGCTTCTGGCCGCCGTCATCCTTTCATCCGGCGATATTCAGGCCGCGGTCGAGAAGAACATTGTTTCGTCGGCCGAGGTCAATGAGGCGCGCGACTCGATTCTTGCCAACACCCTCGAACTCTGGCGCCAGCGGGCTGAAAAAGACGTGGCGGTGGCAAGCAAATGATGCGCAAAACCTTAGCCGCCATCGGAATCGCACTCGGCGTGAGTGTTTCCGTGTCGTTTGTGGCGCACCCCGCTAACGCCGCAACAAGTGACGCCATCGCGCAGGCGTTGGTTTCTGCCACCCTGGGAAGTCTTGGACTTGACGACGTATCGCAGGAACTCTCGCAAGAGTTGACGGCGCAGCTTACCGAAGCCGTTGAGGCGGGTGTGATCGACCCCACAATCAGCGCGCAGATTGCCAGCCTCATGGAAAACCCCGCCCTCATGTCGGGTCTCGCCGACGTCTTTAAAGCGCACTGTGAGGTACAGGTATCGGCCTGGAGTGCGTCTGCCCTCTCAAAGAACGACTCGGAGAGCACGTCTGACGAGGATCCCGATGGTTTTGACTCGAGCGACGATAGCGCGGGAGACGAGGGCGTCGACGAAGACGGCGAGTACGACGACGGCTCCGGTGATTCGTCCGAGGACGAGTCTGATTCAGGTTCGCGCGACGAAAACTCAGACGAAGACAACGACACAGGAGATTCCGGCGACGAAGATTCAGACGAAGACAACGACAAGGGAGATTCCGGCGACGAAGAAGTCGACGATGATGCCTACGGTTTGTCGGGCAATGAGTTTGTTGTGCCCACGCGCACTCGCGCCGCTCGGGTTTAGGCCCCAACAGTAAACCTGCCCGCTCGTTCTTCTTCGACGAACCTTTACTCGTTTGTGGGCAATTGGCGACCGACCGTCGGCCAAGAATGAAAGCGTGGCTTCATACCGTGGAGTTATGAATAAAACACTCCTACGGACCGCCCTTCTTGTCTCCGTGCCCCTCGCCCTTGTGGGCGGAGGCATCGCGATGGCTCAGAACGCCGGTTTTGTTACGCCCGCATCCGTTGTCGTTCCTGTCACGGATCCCACCACCGGTCAACTGATTGACGCCACTACGGGCTGGGTCATTGACCCCGCGACGGGTTGGCCCATCGACCCGTCGACCGGTTTGCCCACGGACCCCTCCACGATCCCCGACCCCACACCGTCCCCAGAACCCACCCCAATCACTGACCCGGCTGTGTGCGGCGATGACGACGACAGTGACGAGGCTGACGAGTCGACCGATGACGTGTCGGAAAGCACCGAGGTCGAAGACTGCGACAGTGATAGCGACCACGGCAGTAATCACGACGGATTAGACGACTCGGATTCTGACGACAGCAGTGATGACTCCGACAGCCCTGACGACTCCGACGGCCGTGACGACGACAGTGATGATGACGACGCGAGTTCTCCGGCTGACTCTGCGACGTCTAACTCGGGTCGCGGAAATAGCCACGACAACAACTAGGCGCCAGCCACAACGCGAAAGCCACGAACGCGGGGTCTCGGTCAACCGAGGCCCCGGGTTCGCGCGCCTGCGCTAAAGTTTGGAACATGACCGCAGATTCCGAGGAGACCATGAGCGCCGAAGCCGTGGCGCGATTGGCATCGCTGCGTCAGAGCATCGACAACATCGACGCTGCGCTCATTCACCTGCTCGCCGAACGATTCAAGTGCACGCAGCAGGTGGGCGTCCTCAAGGCCGAGAACGAGATGCCCGCGTCAGACCCCGATCGCGAAAAGCGTCAGGTGGCGCGGCTCCGCGCCCTTGCCGAACAGGCCGACCTCGATCCGGCCTTCGCCGAGAAGTGGTTCAACTTCGTGGTGGACGAGGTCATTCACCACCACGAGCGCCTGGCCTCGGAGCGCGACTAGACACCGCGGCGGCATCTCGCGCGGAGGCCGTGCGCAAACTACGCGAAGAAGTGGGGAAGAGTTGCGTTGCTCCGTTCACGGATCTCGGCCACCGGAACGGTGAACACGTCCTGAATGGTGAGCTCCGCCTCGGGACCTTGGCGGTCGGTGACGCCGATCCGAAGCACCGGGTAGCCGCGCGCTTCGCACAGCCCTGAGAACTTGACGTCGTCCTCGCGCGGCACGGTCACGATGGCCCGAGCCGTCGATTCGGAGAACAGCGCAGAGGTGAGGTCCACGCCGTCGCGCTCCACAATCTCGTCGAGCCACACCCGAGCGCCGATACCAAATCTCGTCACGCATTCGGCCAGCGCCTGCGCGAGGCCACCGTCGGCGAGGTCGTGTGCGCTCATCAAGAGACCCTCAAGGGCGGCACCCTGAATGAGCAGAGACAAGCTCTTTTCATCGCTGAGATTGAGTTGCGGAGGCACGCCGCCTAAGTGCTGGTGGATTGTTCCCGCCCACGCTGAACCATCAAGTTCGGTGCGGGTCACGCCGAGGAGGTAGATGTTGTTGCCCTGGTCTTGCCAGGCACTGGGCACACGACGCTCCACGTCGTCGATGATGCCGAGCACCCCCACCACGGGTGTGGGGTGGATGGGCTGGTCACCGGTCTGGTTATAGAACGACACGTTTCCGCCGGTCACGGGAATTTCGAGCTCCATGCAGGCATCGCCGAGTCCTTCGACGGCGCGCATGAACTGCCACATCACCTCGGGGTTCTCGGGGCTGCCAAAGTTGAGACAGTCGGTCACGGCAGCCGGAACTGCGCCCGACATCGACACGTTGCGGAAGGCCTCCGCCAGAGCCAGGCGCGCACCCTCGTAGGGATCAAGCTGGCAGTAGCGGCCGTTGGCGTCGGTGGCGATGGCAAAGCCCAGCCCCGATTCTTCATCCACGCGAACCATGCCGGCGTCATCGGGGAACGCAAGGGCGGTATTGCCCATCACGTAGTAGTCGTACTGGTCGGTGATGTACGACTTATCCGCGAGGTTGGGGCTGGCTACGAGCGCCAAGAACTGCTCGCGAAGCTCGGCGCCGTCGGTGGCACGGGGGAGTGTGCTCGCCGAGTCGGCCTGCAGGGCATCAATCCAGGCCGGATAGGCCACGGGCCGCTCATACACAGGACCGTCAATGGCCACGGTGCGAGGGTCCACGTTCACAATCTCTTCGCCGCCGTGGTGAATCACGAGGCGACCGGTGCCGGTGACCTCGCCCAAGACGCTGGTTTCTACGTCCCACTTGTTCACCACAGCCATGAAGGCATCGAGCTTGTCGGGTCGCACCACGGCCATCATGCGCTCTTGGCTTTCCGACATGAGGATCTCTTCTGCCGTCAGCGTGGGATCGCGCAGCAGTACATTGTCGAGTTCCACGAACATGCCACCGTCGCCGTTGCTCGCCAGCTCGCTTGTTGCGCACGAGATGCCGGCCGCCCCGAGGTCTTGAATACCCTCCACGAGTCCGCCTGCGTAGAGCTCCAGGCAGCACTCGATGAGCACCTTCTCGGCAAACGGGTCGCCCACCTGCACGGCGGGGCGCTTGGTGGGGCCCGTGGAGTCGAACGAGTCGGAGGCCAGGATGGATGCGCCACCGATGCCGTCGCCCCCGGTTCGCGCGCCGAACAGAACAACCTTGTTTCCCACGCCCGAGGCGTTGGCCAGGTGCAGGTCCTCGTGGCGCAGCACTCCCACCGCGAGAGCGTTGACGAGCGGATTGCCCTGGTACACCGCATCAAAATACGTCTCGCCACCGATGTTGGGCAGGCCAAGACAGTTGCCGTAGAAGCTGATGCCGCCCACCACGCCGTGCACGACGCGGGCTGTGTCGGGGTGGTCGATCGCACCAAAGCGCAACTGATCCATCACGGCAACGGGACGCGCGCCCATCGAGATGATGTCGCGAACGATTCCGCCCACACCGGTTGCCGCGCCCTGAAACGGTTCGATGTAGCTGGGGTGGTTGTGGCTCTCCACCTTGAAGGTGACGGCCCAGCCCTCGCCGATATCGACAACGCCAGCGTTTTCGCCCATGCCCACCATGAGGCGCTCACGCATTTTGTCGGTGACCTTCTGACCAAACTGCCGCAGGTAGATCTTGGACGACTTATACGAGCAGTGCTCGCTCCACATCACCGAGTACATGGCCAGCTCGCCCGACGTGGGGCGACGACCCAGAATCTCGCGAATTCTCGCGTATTCGTCGGGCTTGAGTCCGAGTGCGGCGAACGGTTGTTCCTTCTCCGGGGTCGCGGCGGCGTTGGCCACGGTGTCGGCAATGTGTCGGCTCATGGTTAGCGACCTCCGGGAGGGCCGGCAAGCAGGAGAACACTGAAGAGGATAACGATGGCGACAACGATGACCAGCACGAGAAGTCCCGGACGGTTGAGGAACCAGCGCACGGTGCGGTCGAACCAGGTCTTGTCGCGAGGGTCGTCGGACTCCGTGAGCCGCCAGCCACCGTTGAGCGCACCGCGACGAGACTGAACAACCTCAAACGGGATGGTGGCATAGGGAACGATCGCCGTGATCACCGCGAGGACGCCCACGAGTGGGTGCCAGCGCTGGTTAATCGCCACAAGGATTGCTGTGGCCCCGTAGGACAGGAACACGAAGCCGTGCAGACCGCCAACCACGGTGAATAGCGTGGCATCGATGCCGGTCGTCGCTCGCAGGATCAAGCCTGCGATCAGGAGCGTCCACGTGCAGGCCTCCGCGATGGCGAGGATCAGGTAGAGACGCTTGGGGGTGAACCGATGCGGCTTGACTGATGCCGACGACGCGGTCACGCGAGCACCTTCTCAATCACGCTCGCAAAGAAGCGCAGCCCGTCCATTCCGGAGCGCATCGCCTTATTGGTGTTGGGCCCAAAGCCCCGCTCCACCGCGTGTTCGGGGTGCGGCATCAAGCCCACCACGTTTCCGCCCTCGTTGCATATTCCCGCGATGTCGTTGAGCGACCCGTTGGGGTTCATGCCCACATAGCGGAAGGTCACGAGCCCCTCACCCTCGAGGCGTTCCAGTGTGGCCGCATCGGCGATGTAGCCACCCTCGCCGTTCTTGAGCGGGATCACGATCTCTTGCGACTCGTCGAAGGCGCTGGTCCACGCGGTGTGGTTGTTCTCCACACGAATCATCTGATCCCGCCGCAGGAAGCGGCCGTGGTCGTTACGAATGAGCCCACCGGGCAGCAGGTGCGCCTCCACGAGCATCTGAAAACCATTGCAGATGCCCAGCACGGGCATGCCCTTGTTTGCGGCATCAATCACCTCGGCCATGATGGGCGAGTGACTGGCGATGGCGCCACAGCGCAGGTAATCGCCGTAACTGAATCCGCCCGGGAGAACGATGGCGTCGACCTTCTGCAGGTCGTGTTCGCCGTGCCACAGGGCTACGGGCTCGGCACCCGCCAGGCGAATGGCGCGCTGCGCGTCGCGGTCGTCGAGGGAACCGGGAAAGGTGATGACGCCGATGCGCATTACGCGCTGGCTCCGGGTGCCGGTGTCTCGAACACGCGAATCACGTCTTCGATCACCTGATTAGAGAGCATCTCCTCGGCAATTCTTTGAGCATCCGCCAACGTTGCCTCGGTTACCGGCCCCTCAACGGTGAGCTCGAAGCGCTTGCCGATACGAACATTCGAGAACGCGCTGTGGCCGAGTCGGGTCAACGCCCCCGCGACTGCCTTGCCCGCGGGGTCAAGAAGCTCGGCTTTGGGCATGACCTCGACGACGATGATGGGCATGTGGGCTCCGTCTGAATCGAGGGGAAGGATGCCCTAATTCTATCTGGCGCAGACCGGCTCGCTGGTTGAGTAGCGCCGAAGGCGTGCTCCCGCTGGTTGAGTAGCGCCGAAGGCGCGTATCGAAACCTGGGCGCTGCTAATGCCCCGAAATGCGCGCGACGAGCGCCTCGGCATCCGCCTTCGAACCGGGCACTCCCAGGATGAGCCGATCGTACTTCTCGTCGGTCAGGGAAATGGTCACTGCGCTGTCGCCCTCGTGCCAGAAAACAAATTGACGATCTCCGTCGTGAAAATAGGTGCCAGCGGCAAACACGCCGGGCAGATGAGCGCCGGGTGCGCGCAGACCAAGATGGTCGACGACCTCATCGTCAATCGCCACAGTGTTGACGTGACTCATGGGAAAAGACAGGCTTCCCGACAGTGCGGCAAATTTCTCGGCGCCAGAAAGCTCGATCTTCAGGTCGTTGTTCACGATTTCCACAGTGGGCATCGCGTCTCCTATTCTTTGGGCCATCCCGCTCACTCTAGGACAAAAACCCTTATCAGTGGCGCGTCGGGCGGCCCCTGAAAGGCCTACTTCTCCATCGATACCGAGAAGTTGATGACGCGGTTTGCGGGAAGGCGGAAATAGTCTGACGCGAGCGCGGAATTGCGATGCATGGCCGCAAAAATGAATCCCTCGATGCGATTGAGAGATTCCTTGGGGGGATTGACGAACTTTCGAGAGGCCACGAAATAAGTCGCGTCCTTCTCGTCGATGAGTCCTTCCAAAGCCTGAGAACGAAGCGCGCGAGGAAGGTTAACAATCTCCATAAATCCGGCGTACACGGCCACGAAGCTGACGTAGTCATTGTGCTTCTTGAATTCCGGCTTTTTGCGCGAATAAGGTTTCTCCGTCGTCACAACGTTCACGATGACAATCTTTTCCGGCATCGAGTGCAAGACCCGAATCTGCTCCTCGAGTGATTGCGGCACCATGTCGCTGAAGGCCGAGAGGTAAATTCCGGTCGTGGCCGTGATGGCGACCGCGGAAGATTTTCTGGCAATGCTGACCTGGCGCCAGGTCATGGCGGTCTGCTTCAGTCGCTCGTTGAGTAGGAACCGCCCCTTTCGCCAGATCCACATCACCGAGGCGACTACAAATCCGATGCACAGTGACAGCCACGCGCCCTCGGGAATCTTGGTGGAAGTGGCAACGAGGAAGGAGATATCGAAGACGAGGAAGAGACCCAGAAGCGGGAACCTCAACCACGGACTCCACTTCCAGACATCGCGCGCCACCCAGAACAGGGCAATTGTCGTGATGAGCATCACGCCGGCAATGGCGAACGCGTAGGCGCCGGCGAGAGCTGCCGACGTTTGAAAGATAATCACCAGGACCACGCTGCCGAAACCCAGCAGGGCGTTCACGAGCGGTACGTAAATCTGGCCGGCATGCTCGCTACTGGTGTGCACAACCTTCATGCGCGACATGAGCCCAATGCGGATGGCCTGATTCGTGAGTGAGGCGACGCCTGAGATGAGTGCTTGTGACGCGATGATGGTAGCCAGCGTGGCCAGAATCACGAGCAGGATAGTGGGCCATTGGCCTTCCACCTGACCAAAGAACGCGTTTCCTCGGGAACTCGGGTCGCGCAACACGAGGGCGGCCTGTCCCAAATAACTGAGCACGAGCGCCACGGCCACGAGGCCAAACCACGCCACACGGATAGGCCGTTTTCCAAAGTGTCCAAGGTCGGCATAGAGAGCCTCCGCACCGGTTACCGCGAGGATCACCGACGACATGATGATGAACGTTCCGAGGCCATTCCGGGCCACGAATTCAACGGCGTAGACCGGGTTGAGACCACCCAGCGCACTGGGGTTGAGGATGACTTGGTTCAGGCCGAGCCCGCCGATAACGACGAACCAAACGAGCGTTACGGGGCCAAAAACCTTGCCCACAAAGTTGGTCCCGCGGAACTGGATGAAGAACAGCAGGATCAGAATGACCACGGTCGCGGGCACCGCAAATTGGGCAAGATCGGGATTAATGGCTTTCAGTCCCTCAGTGGCAGACAGCACCGAAATCGCCGGAGTGAGGAGGCCGTCCGCAAAAAGAAAGGCCGCGGCGATGAGCACCATGAAAACGATGGCCGCGGAAGTGCCTTTTCGTGCCGACCGGATTTTTGCCGGGAGAAGCGAGAAGAGCGCAAGTATGCCTCCCTCCCCGTGGTTGTCGGCGCGGAGCACAACAACCAGGTACTTCACGCTGACAACGATGGTCAGCGTCCAGAAGATGAGCGAGACAACTCCCAGAACGTCGGCCACCCGGCCATCGCCATTCTTGGCTGACTCGTTGAACGCATAAATGGGGCTCGTCCCGATATCGCCGAAGACAACGCCCAGGGCGCCTAGTGCCAACGGAATCACACCCTTGTTGACGTGCGAGGGTGACGCAGTTCGGATCATGACAGCTCCAAGGTCGGCGAGAAAGACAGCGAGTGAGACTCAACAATCGGTCGTGCCGTCACACCTATCGGGATTGTATCTGCGTTCGTCGGGCTCAACCAGTGAGGCGTTCGATGAGGTCGGCGTAGCGCCCGCCAGTTTGGGCAACGATTTCGGCCGGGAGGGCCGGCGGGGTGCCTTTTTTGTTCCAGTGGTCGCTCAGCCAGTCGCGCACAATCTGCTTGTCAAAGCTGAGGCCGCGATTACCGGCGGCGTATTCACGAGCATCCCAGTAGCGCGAAGAGTCGCTCGTGAGAACTTCATCTGCCAGGCAAATGTGGCCCGTCTCACGGTCACGACCAAACTCAAATTTGGTGTCCGCCAGAATCACCTCGTGCTCGGCGGCGATGGCGCTCGCCGCCGAGAAGATGCGCAGAGACAGGTCGCGAATTGCGGCAGCATCGTCTGCGCCCACGAGCTCAACCGTGCGCTCGAAGGTGATGTTTTCGTCGTGCTCACCCACGGGAGCTTTCCATGCGGGGGTATAGATGGGCTCGGGCAGCTTGTCGCCGTCGTTCAGGCCGACCGGCAGGGCTATTCCGCAGACACTCTGGGTTGCCTGGTACTCCAACCAACCGCTTCCCGTGAGGTAGCCGCGCACCACGGCCTCGATCGGAAACATGTCGAGGTTGGCCACGAGCATCGACGACGACGCCACGGTCGCGGGAATCTCCGGCGTGCTGGCATCGGGCTCGCGCAGGTGATTGCTCACACCGAGTTGGCTAAACCACCAGGTGCTGAGCCGCGTGAGCAGCGCGCCCTTGCCCGGGATGCCCGGTTCAAGCACGTGATCGAACGCGCTCACCCGGTCGCTGGCGACCACGAGGATGCGGGCTGCGGTCGCGAGGTCTTGTCCCGCAGGCACGAAGAGGTCACGCACTTTGCCCGAGTACGCGTGCGACCAACCGGGCACATTCGAACCCACTAGCCCACGACCTTTGCGGCAATGTCTCTTCGGTAGTGCCCGCCCTGTAGTTCAAGCCGCCCCATCGCGTCATAGGCGCGCGCGCGGGCCTCGGTAAACGAATCGCCACGGGCAACCACGCTGAGTACCCGACCACCCGAGGTGACGAGACGCTCTCCCTCCCGCGCTGTCGCGGCGTGAGTCAGATGCACTCCGGGAACCGCACCCGCATCATCGAGCCCACCAATTTCGCGACCAATCAGCGGAGTCTCCGGATAGTTCTCGCTGGCCAACACCACGGTAACAACGGCATCCGGTGAAAACTCGATGGCTGGTTGGCTCGCGAGGTCGCCCACGGCTGAGGCGTAGAGCACATCGCTCAGCGGGGTGATCATGCGGGGCAGAACCACCTGGGTCTCCGGGTCACCAAAGCGCGCGTTGAACTCGATGACGCGAATGCCCGCGGTGGTCACGATGAGCCCGCAGTAAAGCAGTCCCACAAAAGGCGTGCCCTCGCTCTCGAGCTGCCGCACCACGGGCAGCGCTACCGTTTCCACGCACTCGCGGGTGAAGGCATCGATGCTGCCAAACTGATCGGCCAGCCACGGAAGCGGCGAATACGCTCCCATGCCACCCGTATTGGGGCCGGCGTCGCCGTCGAGGAGGCGCTTGAAATCCTGGGCGGGGGTGAGTGCCAGCACGTCGTGACCGTCCGAGAACACGAAGAGCGAGACCTCCTCGCCGTCGAGGAATTCTTCGATGAGCACGTCACCTTCGGCGAGCCAGTGCATGGTGTGGGCCACGGCAGCATCGCGGTCACTCGTCACAATCACGCCCTTGCCGGCAGCAAGACCGTCGGCCTTCACCACGTGGGGGGCGCCAAAGTCGTCGAGAATTGTTTCGGCCTCTAACAGCGTGCTCGCCCGGTGGGCGCGGCCCGTGGGAACCCCGGCGGCATCCATGATGCGTTTGGCAAAGGACTTCGAGCCTTCAAGGGCTGCCGCCGACTGGTTGGGTCCAAACACAGGGATGCCCGCTTCGCGCACCGCGTCGGCCACGCCGGCCACGAGCGGCGCCTCGGGCCCAATCACCACGAGGTCAACCTCGAGCTGGCTCGCCATGGCGGCCATCGCTTCGGGGTCGTTGGGGTTGGCACTCACGCAGGGCACATCGTGGGCGATTCCGGCGTTGCCCGGCGCGCAGGTGATCTCGTGGTCGTGGTCCTCGCTCAACAGCGACAGGATGATGGCGTGCTCGCGTGCGCCCGAGCCCACCACAAGAATCTTCACGTCCTTAAGCCTAGGGCGTGCGCTCGAACTCGCCCCGCCTGCTGGTTGCGTAGTCGCGCAGCGACGAAGGTTCCGTTGGTTGAGTAGTCGCGCAGCGACGTATCGAAACCAACCATTGAGACGCACTCCGGCAGACTGGAGCCATGGCACTCCCGCGCATTCGACCCGTCGACGGTCGTGCGGCTGTTATCGCAGTTCGCGATGACCTCTCCGCCGGTCGAGTAGCCGACGGTGTCGGCGCCTCGAGACCCCAACTCGCCACGGCCGTGCGCTATCTTCTCCAGGTGCTCGCCGATGCTCACCCTGGTCACACGGTCGAGGTGCGTGTTCCACCCTTCGGCGCGGTACAGTGCGTCGAGGGCCCACGCCATACGCGGGGCACCCCCGCCAACGTGGTGGAGATGGATGCCACTACCTGGATGGCGCTCGCCACCGGCGAACTCGCGTGGCCGGAGGCCCTCACCGAAGCCCGC
>JBIIKT010000182.1:0-3175 GCA_044233055.1 Microbacteriaceae bacterium | reverse complement strand
GCGTCGCGGATCTCCTGGATGATGCCGTCGTGACGAGGGCGGTCGAGAACGGCAATCACCATCTCACCCACAGGCTTGCCCTTGGCCGCGGCGAGCGCGTGAATGTTCTCGGCAATCGACTGACGAATGTCGACGATGCCCACGCCCTCGAAGCCCGTCACGAGCTTGTCCATGTAGAAGACGCTCGAAGCATCGAGCATGGTGCCGCGATCAGAGGCCGCGATAACCGAGATGGCGTTCTGGCGGCCGGCGCTCGTGAGGCTCGTTCCATCAATGGGGTCGACGGCGATGTCGCAGGATGGCCCGTCGCCCGTGCCCACCACCTCGCCGTTGAAGAGCATGGGGGCGTTGTCCTTCTCGCCCTCTCCGATCACAATCGTGCCCGAGAAATCCACCGTGTTGAGAAATGCGCGCATGGCATCCACGGCCGCGCCGTCGGCACCGTTCTTGTCGCCGCGCCCCACAAATGGGAACGACCGGATGGCGGCCGCCTCGGTGGCACGCACCAGTTCCATGCCGAGGTTGCGGTCGGGGTGAATGCGCAGGGGGCCGGAAGCAGACGTCATGAGTTCACTTTATCCGCCCCCGTTCGGCTTCATTAGACTGAACTCGGTCGCGTCCGCGGCCGTGCGCGCCCCTGAGGAGTAGTAATGCCGATCGCCACCCCGGACCAGTACGCCGCCATGCTCGATCGGGCAAAGACCAAAGGCTTTGCCTACCCGGCCATCAACGTCTCGAGCTCGCAGACGCTCAACGCGGTTCTGCAGGGCTTGGCCGAAGCGGAATCCGACGGCATCATTCAGGTCACCACGGGCGGTGCCGACTACTTCGCCGGCCACACCGTGAAGGCCCGCGCCACAGGAGCCATCGCCTTCGCACGATTCGCTCGTGAGGTGGCGGCCTCGTACCCCATCACCGTGGCCCTGCACACCGACCACTGCCCCAAGGATGCCCTCGACGGTTTTGTGAACCCGCTCATCGCGGCCAGTGAGGAAGAAATCAAGGCCGGGCGCGAGCCGCTCTTTCAGTCGCACATGTGGGACGGTTCGGCCGTGCCGCTCACGGAGAACCTCGAGATTGCTCAGGCCATGCTGGCCAAGACGCGCGCGATCAACGCCATTCTCGAAGTTGAGATTGGCGTTGTGGGTGGCGAAGAAGACGGTGTGAGCCACGACATCAACGACAACCTGTACACCACCGTGGAAGACGCCATCGCCACGGTTGAGGCTCTGGGCCTCGGGGAGAACGGTCGCTACATGGCCGCCATGACCTTCGGCAACGTGCACGGTGTCTACAAGCCCGGCAACGTTAAGCTGCGCCCCGAGCTGCTCAAGGAAATTCAAGACGGCGTGCAGGCCAAGTTCAGCACCGACGCCAAGCCCTTCGACCTCGTGTTTCACGGCGGATCGGGTTCCACCGACGCCGAGATTGCCGAGGCCGTCGCCAACGGCGTCATCAAAATGAACATCGACACCGACACGCAGTACGCGTTCACCCGCTCGATTGCCGACACCGTGTTTACCAACTACTCCGGAGTGCTCAAAGTGGACGGCGAAGTGGGCAACAAGAAGATTTACGACCCGCGGGCCTGGGGCAAGATTGCCGAAACTGGCATGGCGGCGCGCGTCGTCCAGGCCGCGCAACAGCTCGGTTCTGCCGGGCACGCGGAAAAGTAACCCGTGGCTAAAGACATCGAGAAGACGCCGCCCACGGACGACTTGCTCACCCCTCGGCGCTTCCCCCTCGATCGGGTGGTGGCCATTTCCCTGCTCGTGGTGGGTGGAATCAGCATGTTCTCGTCACTCGGTGAGTACCTCAACATGTCGATGACACTCAACCGACTACTGGCCGACCTGCACCTGCAGATGCCCGAATTTGCCAAGATCACGTATACCGATCAGGGCCTCGCGCAACCGGTGGGCCTTGCGATCATCACACTCGAGGGTCTGATCTTTGGTCTCGCCGTGTGGGCCACGGTGCGCCGAATCACGGCAAAAAAACTCGCGTTTTGGGTGCCGATTGTGGGCTACGTCTCCACCTCGGCCGTCATTTTTGGTGGGCAACTCATTTGTCTGATGAGCGACCCGGCATTTATCGAGACCCTCTGGGCGGCCACGCAGGCTCTTCAGCCGGGAAATGCGACGCCCGGACCAACGCCTAGCATCACTGTGGAACCAGCACCCGTCGCCTAAGCCGCTATCGCCTATGCGGCCATCGTGCGCGCGACTGCATCGCAGGATTCAGAAGTTAGCCCTGACGGCTGGGGCGCAACTCTTTGGGCAGCGAGAAGATCAGGTCTTCCTCGGCTGTCTTGACCTCGACCACGTCGTTGTATCCGCCGGTGGCCAGTAGTTCCAGAAGCTCGCTAACGAGTTCCTCGGGAACCGAAGCCCCGCTCGTGACGCCAACCGTGGCGGCGCCGCGCAGCCACTCCGGGTCAACCTCGCTGGCGTAGTCCACGCGGTAGGCCTCGCGCGCGCCGTACTCGAGGGCCACCTCAACGAGGCGCACCGAGTTCGACGAGTTGGCCGAACCCACCACGAGCACCACATCGGCATCCGGTGCGACCTTCTTGATGGCCACCTGGCGGTTCTGCGTGGCGTAGCAAATATCGTCGCTGGGGGGATCCTGCAGCTTGGGAAAGCGCTCGCGCAGTCGGGCAACGGTCTCCATGGTCTCGTCGACCGACAGCGTGGTCTGCGAGAGCCACACCACGTTGTCGGGGTTCTTCACAATGACGGTATCGGCAGCGTCAGGGCCATCAACCAGCGTGACGCGCCCGGGCGCCTCGCCCATGGTGCCCTCAACCTCTTCGTGACCCGCGTGCCCGATAAACAGAATCTCCACGTTGTCCCGATCGAAGCGCACCACCTCGCGGTGCACCTTGGTGACGAGCGGGCAGGTGGCGTCGATGGTTTTGAGCGAGCGGGCACCCGCCGCGTTGACCACGGCCGGCGAAACTCCGTGCGCGCTAAAGACCAAGCGCGACCCTTCGGGAACCTCATCGACCTCCTCAACAAAGATTGCGCCGCGCTCTTTCAGCTCGGCCACCACGTGAACGTTATGCACGATCTCCTTGCGCACATAGACCGGAGCACCGTAGGTGTCGAGAGCCTTCTCAACAGCGATCACCGCGCGGTCCACTCCGGCGCAGTAGCCGCGCGGGGCGGCAATC
>JBIIKT010000181.1:0-3183 GCA_044233055.1 Microbacteriaceae bacterium | reverse complement strand
GCCTTCTATATTGCGGGTGTTACTTGATGCCGGCTGCTGCACATGCGGCGGCTACGTCGCCAGCACAGAGGTCGGCTACCGTCACGTCACCAGCCGTTACAACGTCGATGACGTTGGTTGCGGTGATCTTCGTGGGGGTAACTGCGATGAAAGGAACGCCGTTTGCTTTCATGTCAGTGGCGACCGTCTCGCCCTTGAGGATTGCAATGATGACCTCAACTGCAGCTGCAGCCTCAATCGAAGCGGGCTTCCAGACCGTACAGGTCTGCTTTCCGAGGAGAACGTTTGCCAGACCAGCAGGCGAAGCGTCCTGACCCGAAACAGGAACGGTGAGGCCGTTCTTGTCGAGGATCGTGATAACGCCAGCGGCGTTGGTGTCGTTGGCAACCCAGACAGCGTCAACCTTGCCGCCGAGCGAGGTCAGCGCCTGCTCGAAGTTGGTGGCTGACTTTTCGCCATCCCACACACCAGCAGGCTCTGCGGCCGGCTTGATGCCTGCGGGCTCCATGACGGAAACAGCGCCGTCGTAGAACATCTTGGCGTTTCCGTCGGCAGCGTCACCACCCATGTAGACAACAACGGCAGTTGCGGGGTCCTTGCCGGCAGCCTTGAGTCCGTCGACGATGCACTCGCCCTGGATGGCTCCTACGCCCTCGTTGTCGAACGAAACGTAGTAGTCAGCGCCGTCAATGGGGCGGTCGTACGCGACAACAGGAATGCCCTGTGCCTTGGCTTCCTCAGCAACGGTGACACCGGCGCCCTGGAGGTCAACGAGAACCATAACGCCACAGCCCTTGCTGAGCTGCTGGTCGGCAATGGTTGCGTACTTAGCCGTGTCGCCACCAGCGTTCTGGATGTCGGTCTCGTAGCCAGCGTCATTGAGCGCCTTCTCGAGAGCTGGACGGTCGTTGGCTTCCCAACGAGGCGACGACTCGGTGTCGGGCAGAATGACGCAAGCGCGAGCCGAAGCTCCGCCGCCAGATGCCGAACATCCGGTGAGAAGCAGGGCCGAGGCCGCTACGACTGCACCAATTGAGATCAATGAAGTCTTCTTCATTTCTCTCCCTTCATAGTTGTGTGTCTCCGTTGCGCAGGACGGGCCCGCGCAGGGCTCGTCATCGAGCCTTGGGTATATGTTGCCCGATACAACAAATACATGCAAGGTGTGATGGTCACAAAAACATAACAAAATAGCGAAAATGCTCCCTATTTGTTGTTTCAGTACCTAAATACGTTTAGAGGTGAGCGGTAAACCGCGACAACGCGCGGTTGTACGCATCGGCAATGGAGTCGACGCGAGAAACATTGAGTGCCGGAGGGAAGTCCAGATTCCATGCAGGCACGACCCCCGTAAGGGCGTGCGCGGCTTGGCGTGCCGCACCGTCTGCGACGTACTCGCCGGGGGTGGGAACCACGATGGGAAGGCCGAAAACTTCTCCCGCAATGTGAGCCACGGCGGGGTTTCCGGCCGCGCCGCCCACAAGAAAAATGCGCGAACACGTGACACCCGCTTCTCGAAGTGCGTCAAGCCCTGCACCGAGGCCGCACAGCATTCCCTCAATGGCCGCGCGGGCTAGGTTGGACCGCGTGTTGTTGGTGAGTGTGAGTCCCGAGATCTGAGCACGAGCATCAGGCAAATTGGGGGTTCGCTCGCCTTCAAAGAACGGAATCAGAACGACTCCTTGCGCCCCCGGTGGCGACTGAAGAGCAAGGTGTCCCAACTCATCGTGCGTGACGTCAAATAGTCCCGCAAAGGAATCGAGAACTCTCGCGGCGTTGAGCGTGCAGACAAGCGGAAGCGCGGTTGCCGTCGCGCTGGCAAACCCGGCAATTGTGCCGGTCGGATCGGAGGTGTAGGTCTCGGAGACAGCGAAGACTGTTCCGCTCGTGCCCAGCGACACGATCACATCGCCCGACCCGGCACCGACCCCGAGCGCGGCGGCCGCGTTGTCACCTGCTCCACTCGCGATGACCAACCCCGACGGCGTCTCGTGAGCCACGTGACCGGGCTGCACAATTCGGGGAAGAACGGGCGCGTGACCCAGGACGAATTCCAAGACCTCGGCGACGTACTCGCCGGTGGCCGGGTTCATGTAACCGGTTCCGCTGGCGTCCGACATGTCAGTGGTGAGCGCACTGAGGTCGGGGCCGCGCTCAGACTCATCGGCGGGGCCGTACCCCGCTAGGCGCCAACTCAACCAATCGTGCGGCAGAGCAACCGCTGCCACGCGCGCAGCGTTCTCGGGCTCGTTTTTGCGCAACCACAGCAACTTTGTCGAGGTGAACGAGGCCACGGGGAGTGAACCGGTCATCCGTGCAATCTCGTCGACACCGAAGTGAGAACCAATCTCTTCGGCCTCGGCAGCGCTGCGGGTATCGTTCCACAGGAGAGCCGGCCTGATCACGCGGCCGTCACCGTCCAGCACCACCATGCCGTGCTGCTGACCGCCGATGGAAACGGCCGAAACGTCGTCGAGTCCGCCGGCCGCCGCGAACGCTTCGTTGAGAGCATGCCACCAGGCCGCCGGGTCGACTTCTGTTCCCGGCGGGTGCTGAGCGCTCCCCTGACGAACGAGTGATCCGGTAGCGAGATCGCGAATGACGACCTTGCAACTCTGCGTCGACGAGTCGACACCCGCGACGAGGGTCATCGCCTAGCGCGCTCCCATGAGGTGCTCGATAGCGAGCTGGTTAAGCTTCACGAACCCGAAGCCGCGCCCGTCGTAGTAGCTGTCAACATCAAAGGTCTCGTAGGCGGTGGTGTCTGACAAAAGATCCGCGTAGGTCTCGCCGGGGGAGAGCGTCGTTTGGTGAATCTCCGCGACACGCGATGCGACCAAAGCAGCTTGGACCTCAGGGTCTGCGCGGAACGCCGCCGCCCGCTCTTTGAGGAGCAGATACATGCGCATGTTTGCCGCAGCCGAATCCCACACGCCGTTCGCGTCTTCGGTTCGGCTGGGCTTGTAGTCGAAGTGGCGCGGGCCGTCATAGGCGCGGCCGCCCGTGGGGCCACCAAACTCGAGAAGGTCGACGAGCGAGAAAGCGTTGAGCAGATCACCGTGCCCAAAGACGAGGTCTTGGTCGTACTTGATGCCCTTTTGCCCGTTGAGGTCGATGTGAAAAAGCTTGCCGTGCTCTAGTGCCTGCGCGATGCCTGCGGTGAAGTTGAGGCCTGCCATCTGC
>JBIIKT010000180.1:0-3197 GCA_044233055.1 Microbacteriaceae bacterium | reverse complement strand
GACACCAAGAACTCTCGTTCACCGCCCTCTTCATGGGCGCTCGACACTTCGAACAGGCGCGGAGCAAGAGGCCACGGCTCTCCCTCGGGTCGTTCGTCGGGAAGACGCTGGCCAATCGCCAAGGTGGTCACCGACGCGGCACCCTGACGGTGGGCTGTGCCCAGGCAATCGGCCCCGGTGTCGCCGCCGCCCAGAATAATGACGTGCTTTCCGGACGCAGAAATCTGTCCCTCAACGCTATCGCCAGCAACAGCGCGGTTGGACTGCGTCAGGTAGGGCATGGCGAAGTGAATTCCCATGAGATCACGACCCGGAATGGCCAAGTCGCGCGGCTCGAGAGCGCCAGTGGCGACAATGATGGCGTCGTAGCGTTCCCGAAGCTGTTCCCACGTGATGTCGGTGCCGATATTTGTGTTTGGTCGGAAACGGGTGCCCTCGGCCTCCATTTGTGCCAGCCGGGCGTCGACAGAGGTCTTCTCGAGTTTGAAGTCGGGAATGCCATACCTGAGCAGACCACCGATCCGGTCATCTCGCTCAAAGACCACAACCGTGTGACCGGCGCGGGTCAGCTGCTGGGCAGCGGCCAGGCCCGCGGGACCTGATCCGACAACGGCAACTGTCTTCTCGGTGAGTCGCTGTGGCACATGAGGTGTGAGACCGCCATTCGCCATAGCGTGATCGATGACCGCGACTTCAACCTGCTTAATTGTCACCGCGGGTTGGTTGATGCCGAGGACGCAGGCGGATTCACACGGAGCCGGGCAAATGCGCCCGGTGAATTCCGGGAAGTTGTTTGTCGCATGCAGTCGCTCAATCGCTGCCTCGTAGTCATCGCGCCACACGAGGTCATTCCATTCGGGAATGAGGTTGCCCAGTGGACAGCCCTGGTGACAGAACGGCACGCCACAGTCCATGCACCGGCCAGCCTGACGAGCCAGAGTCTTGGGATCACCCGGCTCGTAAACTTCTTTCCAGTCTTTCACGCGCAGCGGAATGGGGCGACGTGCCGGAACTTCACGTTCCCGGGTATTCAGAAATCCCTTGGGATCAGCCACCGGTCACCTCCATAATGCGAAGCCATGTTTCGCTTCCATCGGGGTCGACACCTGCATCTACAGCGGACTGTCGGGTGGCCAGTACGGCAGCGTAGTCACGAGGTGTCACCTTGGTGAAAGCGTCGAGTGCCGCATCACCCCCGCCCAGCAATCGTTGCGCCAGCTCGCTTTCGGTCTCAGCCACGTGACGCTGAAGCAGGTCGCGCAGAATCTCACGGTCCGCCCCACCGAGTGGCTCCAGGGCAAGCTCGCCCGAGGACAGGGCATCAGGGTTCACGAGTTCGGTGCTCAAGCCGTTGACATAAGCGATGCCACCCGACATGCCCGCGCCGAGGTTTCTCCCGGTTGAGCCGAGGATCACCGCGAGGCCACCCGTCATGTATTCAAGCGCGTGATCACCCACGCCTTCGACGACCGCCGTAGCTCCAGAGTTTCGGACAAAAAACCGTTCGCCCACGAGACCATTAATGAACATCGAACCCGATGTCGCTCCGTAGCCCACGACGTTGCCGGCGATAACGTTTTCCTCCGCGGGGAATGTGCTGTCCGGGTGTGTCCGAACAATGACGGTTCCGCCCGAGAGACCCTTGCCCACATAATCGTTGGCATCACCAATGAGACGCAGGGTGATTCCTGACGGCATGAAGGCGCCGAGAGACTGACCCGCTGAGCCCGTCAAAGTTACGTCAATGGTGTCGGCGGGAAGACCGTTGACGCCGTGCGCCTTCGTCAGTTCGTGCCCCAGCATGGTGCCCACGGCTCGCTCTGTGTTCTGAATATCACGTGCGATTTCTACGCGTTCACCTGAGGCAAGAGCCGCCGCACTCTGCCCCAGCAAAATACGGTCGAAGTGCTCGTCAATCTCGTGAATCTGGTTGCGAGCGTGCTTGCGGGGTGCTTTCGGATCAAACGAATCCGACTGGAGAATCGGGGTGAGATCAAGGCCGTCGGTCTTCCAGTGAGAAACGGCACGATCGGTGTTGAGCAGATCAACGCGGCCAATAGCTTCGTCGAGGCTGCGAAGACCGAGCGATGCTAGTAGTTCTCGAACCTGCTGCGCTATGAACTCAAAGAAGTTGACCACGAATTCCGGTTTTCCCGAGAAGCGCTCACGGAGCTCGGGGTTCTGCGTGGCAACACCAACCGGGCAGGTGTCCAGATGACAAACGCGCATCATGATGCAGCCGCTGACGACGAGCGGTGCGGTTGCAAAACCAAACTCTTCAGCTCCGAGGAGCGCGGCGACCAACACGTCGCGACCCGTTTTGAGCTGTCCGTCTACCTGCACGACGACGCGATCGCGCATATCGTTGGCAATCAGCGTCTGCTGTGCTTCTGCCAGGCCCAGCTCCCACGGCGTGCCCGCGTGCTTGAGCGAATTGAGGGGGCTGGCACCCGTTCCTCCGTCGTGGCCACTGATCAGGATAACGTCTGCCAAAGCCTTAGAGACTCCAGCGGCTACGGCACCAATCCCTGACTGGCTCACGAGTTTGACGTGAACACGAGCCGACGGGTTTGCTCGTTTCAGGTCGAAGATCAATTGCTTGAGATCCTCAATCGAGTAGATGTCGTGGTGCGGGGGCGGAGAAATCAGACCCACTCCGGCCGTGGCGTGCCGCGTGCGTGCAATCCACGGGTACACCTTGTTCGGCGGCAATTGGCCACCCTCGCCAGGCTTGGCTCCCTGCGCCATCTTGATCTGGATGTCGTCGGCATGCGTCAGATACATGCTCGTCACGCCAAAACGACCAGAGGCCACCTGTTTGATGGCACTGCGCCGCTCTGGATCGATGAGACGATCGACGTCTTCGCCACCCTCTCCCGTGTTCGACTTGGCCCCGAGGCGATTCATGGCAATAGCAAGAGTCTCATGTGCTTCCGGAGAGATCGAGCCGTAACTCATGGCTCCCGAAGAGAATCTCTTGACAATTGACGCAACCGGTTCGACGTCGTCGAGTGCAATGGGTGTGACATCATGATCACCCAGCGAAAAGAGTCCGCGAAGCGTCATGAGATGTTCCGCCTGCGAATCAACAAGGTCGGTGTACTCGCGGAAAATGTCGTAGCGACGAGTGCGCGTGGCGTGCTGGAGCTTGAACACTGTTTCCGGGTTAAAGAGGTGAGGTGCGCCGTCACGCCTCC
>JBIIKT010000006.1:0-11184 GCA_044233055.1 Microbacteriaceae bacterium | reverse complement strand
TCAATTCCGGTTTTGACGGCGGTTCCCGAAGTCTCGGCGCTTCCCGGTGCGCAGCGCCTGAGCGTGGCCGGTTCCTACAAGAAGCTTGTGCGGGATATTCGTGCCCTGTTCCAGAATGACCGCCAAACCTTTTACTTCTTGCTGGCGAGCGCCATTTATCGAGACGGACTCGTTGCCGTGTTTAGCCTGGGCGCGATTCTGGCCGGCACTGTCTTTGGATTCGGCTTCGAGGAAATCTTGTTCTTTGGCATCGCGGCAAACCTCGTTGGTGGCATCGGCGTGTTCCTCGGGGGAGTCATCGACAACCGCGTGGGGCCCAAACCAGTGATCATCGGTTCTCTGATTGGCCTCATCGTTGCGGGGCTCTTCATCTTCATCTTCAACTCGGGCGGACCAACAGTTTTCTGGATTGGCGGACTTGTCTTGAGTCTGTTTGTGGGCCCCACGCAGTCAGCCAGTCGTTCGCTCCTCGCTCGGGTATCGAACAACCGCAACGAGGGTGAGCTGTTCGGTCTTTACGCCACGACCGGTCGACTCGTCGTATGGCTCTCCCCGCTTCTCTTCTGGATTCTTACCACCACGCTGGGGGCTCAGTACTGGGGAATCCTGGCGATTGTGTTCGTTCTCCTCGTGGGACTCATCATCATGATTCCCATCAAGCCACGGTTTACGACGGAAGCTGAGCGGGCGGCTCAGAAGTAGCGCCGCTTCCGCTGGTCGGACGGGCTAAGCTCCGACGCGCGTCCAGTTGAGGATGAGCAGCAGGGTCACCGCGAAGCCCGCGGCGTAGTTAATCCACAGGAAGGCGCGCCAGCCGCGGTTGGCTCGTTCGCAGTCGGCGTCGGGTAGCGACCTGAAGGGCCAGACCATAATCAGGTAGGGGATGGCCAGCGCGGCAGCGTAGAGCGTTGTCGAAGAATCGCTGCCCATTCCGGCCACGACCAGGGCGACTCCGGCCAGAAAGTATGCCCCGAGAGCGAAGCGCGCCGTGAAACGCGCGCCCATAACTGTGGCCACAGAAGCCAGCCCGCCTTCCCGATCGGCCTGAATGTCTTGAATCGCCCCGAACGCGTGTGAGGCGACGCCCCACAGAAAATAGGCCGCGAGAATCAGCCACAGCGCCGGCGTGAAGACGGCGCCGGCGAGAACGAGTCCATAAATCGCGGGGCTCACAAAGTGCGTGCTCGACGTGATCGAGTCCAGGAACGGGATTTCTTTGAAGCGCAGGCCCTTCAGTGAATAGGCGACCACGGCGAACATGCTGACGGCCAGCACCAGCCATGAGAGCGGACTACCCACGATGACGAGGAAGACGAGGAACGGGAGGTTCGTGGCAAGTGCCACCCACAGCGTGAGCCGGTGCAGGCGTCGATCCAGGACCGCGCCTTCAACGCCGCCCTTGCGGGGGTTGCGCATGTCGGACTCGTAGTCAAAGACGTCGTTGATGCCGTACATGGCCACGTTGTAGGGGATGAGAAAGAACAGCGTACCGATGATGAAGGTGAGGTCTACGCGGTGAGTGGTCATGAGGTAGCCCGCGGCAAACGGGAATGCCGTGTTCACCCACGAGAGCGGGCGCGACGACATCACTAGGGTACGGAAAGTCCCGCCCCTCCGCGGGGTGGCCATTACCCCTTGGTCCTCGCGGGAAGCAGCATCCACAGGGCCGGAAGCGCAAAAACCGCGGCCACGGTATAGGCGAAGTCCTCGAGGGGGGCCACGCCCAACAGCACTCCAGAGATTTTGGCTTCGTCATAACCCACGATGCCGAGGCCCACAATAACGTTGTCGAAGATCGCGGTCAGCACGATAAGCACCGCGAGCGTGAGAAAGAGCGCGGCCATGCGACGACCGGGGCGCGGAGTCGCGGTCACCTCTCCCGAGGCAATGCGACGGCGAGCGCGTCGACCGTGGACGATCATGGCCACTGCCCAGAAAACAAAAACGGGAACCAGAAAGACCCCGTTGAGCCAGAAGTAGTTCATTAGTGACTCCTCCGCATCAGAATCTTCGTTATCCCCGCGAACACGTTCATCGTGACGTAGCAGAGCAACGTCAGGAACGCGATCTCTTCTATCGGCAACTCGGGAGCCACAACCAAGCCCGTGACTAACTCCGATGGCCCCCGAAAGAAGATTCCCAGACCAATTCCCGCGAAGTCCCAGAGCAGGAAAAACAGCACGCCCACGGATAACACGATTGCGGCCCGTCGGGCGTCCGCCCAAAAAAACAGTCGGAATCGGCGATCAAGCATCACCATCCCCATCAGGGAAAAAAGCAGTCCAGCGAGATAGAGCCAGGTCATGCTGAGGCCGTTCGATCCACGGTGGGAAAGAGGGGCTCGGGCAGCGGTTCCGTGGACCCATCTCCACGCAGGCGCTTGATCAGAATTTCACTACTGATCAGGCACATGGGCAGGCCGATTCCCGGGATGGACGAACCGCCCGAGTAGTAGAGGCCCCGGACCTTCTTGCTCTTGTTGCCGGCACGGAAGAAGGCGCTCTGCTTCAAGATGTGGCTGGGGCCGAGGGCTGTGCCCAGCCAGGTGTTGAGGTCGCCCGCAAAGTCAGCCGGGCCTATTGTGCGACGCACCACAATGCGCTCGGCCAGGTCGGGAACCTTCGCCCAACGGGCAATCTGCGCAATGGCCGCGTCCGCGGCAGCCTCCACCTGAGGGCTACCCTTTCCCGACATTCCGCCCTTGCCGATGTTCGGGTCGGCCGGAACGGGGATGAGGACGAACAGATTGGTGTCAGAACCCGGGGCCACGAAGGGGTCGGTGGTGTTCGGCCGGCACACATAAATGGATGCGGGATCCGGAATCGACCTCGGTTCGTTAAAGATTCGCCCGAAGTTGTCGTTCCAGTCGCTCGTGAAAAAGAGATTGTGGTGGTCGAGCTGTGGCATGCGCCCGCTCACGCCCAGGTAGACCAGCACGGCACTGGGCCCGGCCACACGAGTGTCCCACCACTTCTGTGAGTAGGTCTGCTGTGCCGGCGGAAGCAGTTCGGTCTCCGAGTGATGCAGGTCGGCCGACGAAACCACCACGTCGGCGGACAGTGTCCTGGGCTTGCCGCCCCGGGCTCCCTGATAGGTAACACCCGTCACGCGCGCACCGGAACCGGGGCCGTCCGTCTCGATTGCCGTCACCGTAGCGTTACGAATGATGGTGACGCCCGCCCCCTCAGCCACCTTCTCGATGGCTGTGATGACCTTGTGAAAGCCGCCCACGGGATACAGCACGCCGTCTTCGAGGTCGAGGTAACTCATGAGGTGGTACATGCTCGGCGTGATGTACGGGCTTGAGCCCAAAAACACGGCGGGGTAGCCGAGCACCTGCTGCAGGGTCGGTGATTTCACGTAACGGGCAGCGTAGTCGGCCAGGCTCACACGGAGCAGACTCAGTAGCTTTGGCAGTCGCTTGAGAACGTCACCGCGCAGGAGTGGGCCAAACTTCGCAAAACTCGTGTAGAGAAAACGGAGCTTGGCAATCTCGTAGGTGTCTTTGGCCGAATCCAGATAATCGCTCATCTTCTGACGCGAACCGGGTTCGCGCTGCTCAAAGAGATCGAGATTGGCCTCACGTGAATCGCGAATGTCGAGCGGAGGCGTTCCCGCGCGTACGTCTTCCTCAAAGAAAACGCGGTAACCGGGATCGAGTCGAATCAACTGGTACTGGTCCTCGGCACTCGTGCCCATCAAGCGAAAGAAGTGGTCGAATACCTCCGGCATGAGGTACCACGACGGGCCCGTGTCGAAACGAAAGCCGCCCTTCTCCCACGAACCGGCGCGACCACCCACAGCGGCATTCTTCTCGAGAAGAGTGACCTCGTATCCATCGCGGGCGAGCAGGGCGGCCGACGAGAGCCCCGCGATTCCGCCTCCAATAACTATGGCGCGTGTCATGTGACCTTTCCCATCAGGGCTTGAACCAGGAGGCGGGACTTCACCGAATTCGGAACACTGATTCGAGTCGTTCGAAGCACCGCCGCCGGAGTTTTCTCAATGCGTCTATTCAATTCGGCAAAGAGGCTCTGTGCCAGTGCCACCGCTCGGCGGCTCGATTTTGGCAGGTCTGGCACGATTGCGCCCGACAGCGCGAGGTCGGCATCAATGTCAGCCACGAGTTCTGTCTTTGCCGCATCCGTGAGGTTCACAATATCGACACCGGGAAAGTAGGCCCGGCCGAGACCGTCGGCATCGGCCGACAAATCACGCAGAAAGTTGACCTTTTGAAAGGCGGCACCCAAAGCCCGGGCACCCGCCACGAACCGCTTCTCCTGCGCGGCAGTCACCGGGTGATCCACCAAAAACGCTTTGAGGCACATGAGCCCCACCACTTCGGCCGACCCGTAGACGTACTCATCAAATGATGCCTTGGTGTGCTTCTTCTTGACCACGTCTGCGCGCATGGACGCAAAGAAGGGGCGGGTGAGGTCGGTGCCGATTCCGGTTTTGCGGGCGGTGAGGGCAAAGGAGTGGATGATTAGGTTCGCCGAATAGCCGCTGGCCATCGCGCGTTCCGTCTCCGCCTCAAACTCGTCGAGGCGACGACGCACTTCGGCCGGGACGAGGCCCGCGCCCTGTGCCACGCCGTCAACGATCTCATCGGCCACGCGCACGAGGCCGTAGATGTTTTCTACCTCCTCGCGAACACCCGGTCCGAGGAGTCGCGTGGCCATGCTAAACGAGGTGGAGTAACGGCGAATCACCATGACGGAAGTTTCGTGTGCAACCTCGTCATAGAGAGCGGTCGCTAGGCTGGTACTCACAGTCTGAGACTACCGAGAAAAACCTGAGGAGCGTGGCGAGCGTGACCGAGTTCGTGGTGCTTCTTTCGGAAGACGGTCAGCCCATTGGCTCGGCCGATAAGGCCACCGTTCATACCACCGATACGGCTCTTCACCTCGCCTTCTCCTGTCATGTGTTCAATGAGGCCGGGGAGGTTCTGGTCACCCGAAGGGCTTTGGCCAAGAAAACCTGGCCCGGCGTATGGACCAACTCATTTTGCGGGCACCCTTCTCCGGACGAGGCGCCCGAAGACGCCCTGCACCGCCGCGCGACCCAGGAGCTTGGTTTTGCGGTTACCGACGTGAAATTGGCGCTTCCCGACTTCCGCTATCGAGCCGTGGATGCGTCCGGTGTGGTGGAATACGAGATTTGTCCGGTCTTCGTTGCCCTCGCCACCGGCGAACCCAAGCCTGAGCCAGACGAGGTCTGTGAGTTCGAGTGGGTACACCCCCGCGCACTTCTGGCGGCCGTTGAAGCAACTCCCTGGGCATTTAGCCCGTGGATTAATCTGCAGTTGCCAGCTTTGCGCGACGCGGGTTTTCTGCCCGGAGCAACACCTTCAGACGGAGACCGCGAAGTCGCAGCCAGCTCAGTAGGCGCGACCCGCTAGGCGACGAGAGTAAACGCCTCTTTGGTCCTACCCTTTTCCAGCTTTGCTCCCTCGACATCGAGATCGGGTAGCAAGCGGTCGAGCCAGCGGGGAAGCCACCACGCGGCGCGTCCCAGGAGCCGAAGGGCCGCAGGAACCAGAAGCAGGCGCACCAGGAACGCATCGACCAGGACCCCGAAGGCAAGGCCGAAGCCCATGGGTCGGATCATCGTCGACTCGGCAAAGGCAAAGCTGCCAAAGACCGCAATCATGATGATGGCCGCGGCAATGACGACGGCTCGCCCGGCCCGTACGCCCTGTGTGATGGCGGCACGCGGACTCTCGCCGTGAACATAGGCCTCGCGTATTCCGGTGGCGATAAAGAGCTGGTAGTCCATGGCCAGGCCAAAAAGCACGCCGATCAGAATGGTCGGGAGGAAGTTCATGATGGGTCCCGGATCGTGCACGCCAAACACCGTGCCGAACCAGCCCCACTGGTAGACCGCCGTCACTGCTCCGAGCGTGGCAAAGACCGAAATCAAGAATCCGAGGCTGGCCACAATCGGAACCGCGATCGAGCGGAAGACCAAAATCATGAGCAAGATACTGAGGCCCAAAATTGTGGCGAGGTAGAGGGGCAGGGCACTCGCCAGCTTCTGAGAGATGTCGATGTTGACGGCAGCCATGCCGGTTACGCCGAGAACGCCACGTGTGTCTTCAGCGATGGTGTCGGCCTGGGCGCGCAGGTCGGTGACCACGGATTCGGTGGACTGGGCTGCGGGTCCCTCTGTCGGAACGACGGAGAATGCCAGCGTTCTGCCGTCGGGCGAAGGTTGCCCCGTCACAACGGCCTCCACGTTGTCCACGCCCATCAGAGTGGTCGCCACGCTTGCCTGAGTCTTCAAGAGGTCATCGCCGGAGAGAGAGCGGTCGAACGAGACGGCGGCAGTAATCTGACCGTTCTGACCAGCGCCAAAGCCCTCGCTGGTCAACTGGTAAGCCTGATACTGCGTTGACTCCACGGGCTCACTCGAGCCATCTGCCAGCCCGAGGCGCATCGATCCAAACGGAATCGCCGCCACAAGGAGCACGCCAATCGTGAGAACTAGGGCCACGATGGGTCGCTTTGCCGCCCAGACCTCGCGCTTTGCCCGCGCAACAGCCCGCGGCTTCTCAACAGGAGTCTCACCAGCAATCAGCTGGTCGCGCACCCGGCGTTCTTTTCGGGAGAGCACCCGAAGCCCCGCAAGCTGCATGATGGCGGGGGTAAAAGTGAGGCCGGCCAGAACGGCAACCGCGATTGCTGCCGCGGCCACGTTACCCATGAGGCCGAGGAAGCCGATGCCGGTGAGGTTAAGCGCGAGCAGCGCAATCATGACGGTGAGGCCCGCGAACAGCACGGCGCTTCCCGAGGTGCCGTTGGCGAGCGCAATTGAGGCGCGTACCCCCATTCCGGTCTTGAGCTGTCTCCGGTGCCGGTTGAGGATGAACAGGGAGTAGTCGATACCCACCGCGAGTCCCAGCATCACGGCCAGGGTTGGCGTGGTTGAGTTCATGTCGATGAAGGCTGACAGTGCGAATGCCCCGAGCGCACTCACGCCCACGCCCAGCAGTGCGGTCAGAACGGGGAGCCCCGCGGCAACGAACGTGCCCAGCATGACGAACAAGACGATTCCGGCAATGACCAGACCGACAATCTCACCCGGTCCGACGATTGAACCCAGTGACGTGGCGAGGTCCTTGGAGAAGTCGACCGTGACCCCGGGGAGCGAGAGAGCGGAGAGCGAGGCGATGACCGCCTCCTTGGTTTCGGGAGTCACCTCGGACATGGGCGTGGAGAAGTAAACGGCTCCCAGGGCAGTCTGCTGATCGACGGAAACGGCGCGGTAGTTTGTGGCAGCCGAAAGCAGCGCTTCACCCCAGGCGAGGCGTTCGGTCTGAGCGGGAAGCTCGGCGCGCGATTGCTTGAGTGTTGCCGCCGCAGCGGTAAGCCGCGTCTTTTGCTCAGCGAGCGTGGAGCGACTCTGATTGATGGTGCTCTGAGACTCCGCCAAAGCCTTCAGCGAGGCGTCAACCTGCGCGAGACCCCCCATGACCTGCTGCAGTTGAGCGCTCAAGCCGTCAATCTGAGCCTGCGGTGCCCCGGCACCGATAGCTCCCGCTAAGGCGCTCTGCAGAGCGGTTTTGTTGGCCATGAGCTCAGCGTGTGAGGCCGTGGCCTGAGCCGAACCCGCCGATACCTGATTCTGGCCCCTGGCCAGCTCGGACTCGGCGGCGGCGATCTGTGCCCAGCCAGAATCAATCTCAGCCTGTGCGGCGGCGAGCTGCGCGGGTGCGGCATCCAGCTGGGCGCGAGACGACGTGAGTTGAGCAACCTTGGCATCTTTCATTGCCTGGCTCTCAAAGGGGTTGAGCACACCGTCTACCCCGACGACCTCGGTCGTTTGGGTGAGAGCCCTATCAATGGCCGCGATTTCGGCGTCCGTAAAGGCCGCACCGTCGGTTTTGTGGAAGACCATTTGCGCGCTGCCTCGAGACGCCGAGGGGAAAGACTTCTCGAGCTGATCAATCACCGACTGTGCCGCCGTACCATCGAGGGTCATTGAACTTGAGAGCTTGCCGCCGAGCCCAAACGCGCCGGCCACAGCGGCAATCAAAACGAGCGACCAGACGACAATCACGAGCCACGCGCGTCGCGCGGAGAACGTGCCGATGCGTGAGAGGAACAAGGCCATGGTGCTTCTCCAGGGGAGAGGGGCGGCGGTTTCAGAAGAGAAAACGTTCGGAAATGAGATATCCGACACTTGTAGGTTAAGGGACAGATGTCGGTTAACCAACCTGTGTAGACTTTTCACACTGGATTGTCAGGAAGGCCCGACGTGGATCCCCGAATTGCGCGAACCCGCGCCAGCATGCAGACGGCTCTGCTCGAACTGTGTCGCGAGCAGGAGTACGCCGACCTCTCGGTCTCGGACATCGCGGAGGCCTCGGGCATCAACCGCAGCACTTTTTACCAGCACTACGCCGACAAAGAGGCGCTCCTCGCGGATGCCTTGGATGGCTTTGTCGAGAGCGCCGCCGCCCAGCTTGAGGCCGAAAAGCTCAACGCCCCCGACGCAGACCCGCGCGCAATGATTCAGAAGTTTCTGGAACACGTGCGCGAAAATGCCGCCCTGTACCGCACGGTTTTTGGCCCCACGGGGTCGCCCGTCATCGTGGCTAACCTGCGCGAGCGCGTGATTGCCCTCGCTCTCAGTGGACTCTCCCAGGCTCCCCGGCGTGCCGACTCGCCACCGCTCAACATCGTGGCGGCGGGTATAGCCGGGTCGTTCATCAGCGTGGTGCGCGAATGGCTCAGCATGAAGCCGCTGCCGTCGGCCGACCGGGTGACGGAATGGGCCTGGCTCACACTTACCGGAGCGGTCACCCGCCCGGAGACGGCACCCGTCGACTGACTGAGGCTGGCCTCAGTCGCCGACCAAAAATGCGGAACGGCGGTTAGCTGCCCGGTGCGCCCGCGTCTGTCACGCTCACGTCGGTGCGGTGAAAGTTGAGGAACGACCGCGACGCCGTGGGGCCGCGCTGTCCGTGATAGCGCGACTTGTTCTCTGCCGAGCCGTAGGGCTTTTCGGCGGGTGACGACAGCTGGAAGAAGCACAGCTGACCGATCTTCATGCCCGGCCACAGCTTCACCGGCAGGGTGGCCATGTTCGAGAGCTCGAGGGTGACGTGTCCCGAGAACCCCGGATCGATGAAGCCGGCCGTGGAGTGGGTCAAAAGGCCGAGCCGACCGAGCGAGCTCTTGCCCTCGAGCCGTGCGGCGATATCGTCGGCGAGGGTCACCTGCTCGTAGGTGGCGCCCAGCACGAACTCGCCGGGATGCAAGATGAACGGTTCGTCGGGAACCACTTCAATCAGTCGCGTGAGATCGGGCTGGTCTTCTGCCGGATCGATGACCGGGTACTTGTGGTTGTCGAAGAGTCGAAAATAGCGGTCAATGCGCACGTCCACGCTCGACGGCTGAATCATGCTCGGGTCGTAGGGATCGAGAGCGATGCGACCGCCGTCGATTGCGGAACGAATGTCACGGTCTGAAAGGAGCACCCGCTCATTCTAAAGTAGGAGCATGGCCCAGCAGCTCAAACAGATTCAACAGTTGGCAGAACTCGGATTCACGCTCTTGGGCAAAGGCCCTCTCGACACGTCTCGGCCGGTCGTTACCGGCGGGCACGTTGATGCCTTTAACGACATTGTCGCCCTGTCGTCACCTCGGTTTGTCGTCGAGGTGGGCTCCTGGCAGGGGAGGTCGGCGGTTCTGTGGGGCAACGCGCTCGCCCAGGCGTCCGGTGACTGGGCGCTCGCCTGCATCGACACGTGGCTGGGGTCGGTTGAGCAACGTCAGATTCGCGGTGGAGACTGGGGCATTGAACGGCTGTACCTCGAGGATCACTATCCCTCCGTTTTCCGCACGTTCGCCAGCAACATTCGTCGGGCGGGAATGGCGGATAACGTCATTCCCCTGCCCATTGACAGTTCCCAGGGTCTCGAGATTCTCGCTGTGTCGAAGATTTGTGCCGACATCATTTACGTCGATGCCGCGCACGATTACGCCGCCGCGCGCGCAGACATCGCCCTGGCGCTAACGCTGCGCGACGAGACGAACGCGAACGCGCTCGTGCTCTGCGACGACTTCGATCCCGCCTTTCCCGGAGTCCAGCAGGCCGTGCGCGAGTGTGCAGCTGCTTCCGCCGCGCGGCTGGTCTTCCGCGACGGGCAGGCTGCCCTACTGTGGCAGCGTGCCGACGCAATCGCCGATGCGCTCGTGGCGCGCGGCTGGATGGAAGAGAAGATCTCGGCAGCGAGAAAGCGGTCGGCCAGCACAGGGGAGGAGCGCGACGTCATCCAGCGCTTGACGGCCGATCTCCGCGTTGAACAACAGAGAGCGAATGCGGCTCTCACTGACCTGTACGCTCTCCGGTCCAGCTTTTCCTGGCGCATTACCGCGCCCCTGAGGGCAATTCGCGGCGCCCTGCGGCGCCGCTAGTAACCGGCACGAGCGGCTAGTTGAGAGCCTCCATGAACCGCTCGACATCCGGATCCACGCGCACATCCGAGGGCTTGAGCGGCCGCGTGAGGTAGAGGCCATCGAGCGTGGTGAGGCGGCTCAAGGCCACGTACGTCTGTCCTGCGGCAAACGCGCCGGACGCGAGGTCAATGACGGCGGCGTCATAGGTCTGTCCCTGAGACTTGTGAATCGTGATGGCCCAGGCGAGCCGCAACGGTACCTGCGTGAATTCGGCCACCACCTCGCGAGTAAGCTCCTTTGTTTCGGCCCGGTAGCTGTAGCGAAAGCGTTCCCACGTCGACGGCAGAACCTCGTGCACGCTGCCATCAACCTCGACGCTCACGTTGGCGCCAATCTTGCTCACGCGGCCAATGGTGCCGTTGACCCACCGGCCATCGGGGTCGTTGCGCAGAAACATCACTTGGGCGCCGGGCTTGAGCTGCAACTCTTCGTCGGCGGGAAACCAGCCGGGCGGGAACTCGCCGTTGACGTCGGCCACGGCGGACTTGGGCTTGCCCGGCAGTTCGGCCAGGTGACGTGCGTTGATGGTGGTCACCCGGTCATTGCGCGTGGCGAGTGTGATGATGCCGTCGGGCGCCTCCCGTGCGCCCACCTCGTTGAGCCGATTGGCCATGTCTTCGGTTACCGCGTTGCGACGAATTCCCTCGAGCAGTCGCTTGAAGTCGTTGTCGTGCTGGCGATGAATCTCTGCGAGCTCAACGGTCGTGACGCCGGCTTC